>DATDAH010000156.1:0-6218 GCA_036525535.1 Acidimicrobiales bacterium | reverse complement strand
GTCCTGATCCCCCGACCCGAGACCGAGGTCGTCGCCGGCCACGCCCTCGACGAGGTCGACCGCCGTCGGGCGGAGCGGGGCGGGCGGGTGCTGGTCGCCGACCTCGGCACGGGCTCGGGGGCCATCGGCCTGGCGATCGCAGCCGAGCGGGACTGGACCGAGGTCTGGTTGACCGACGTATCGGCTGATGCTCTGGACGTGGCCCGGGCGAACCTGGCCGGGCTGGGTCGCCCGGCGGCCCGGGTGACCGTGGCTGAAGGCACCTGGTTCGCGGCACTGCCCGATGACGCCCGGGGGAGCGTCGACGTGATCGTCAGCAACCCGCCGTACATCGGGGCCGACGAGGGCCTCCTGCCGTCGGTGGCCGACTGGGAGCCGGAATCGGCGCTGGTGGCCGGCCCGGCCGGCACCGAAGACCTCGAGCACCTCATCGACGAGGCCCGGACGTGGCTGGCTCCCGGCGGGGCGCTCGTGCTCGAGCTGGCTCCCCACCAGGCCGAGCCCATGGCGGCCCGCCTGAGGGGTCAGGGCTACACGGCGGTCCGCATCGAGGCGGACCTCGCCGGTCTCGACCGGGTCCTCGTCGGGCGCGTTCCGGACCCGGGACCGAGTGCGGCGATCGTTGCGTTGCGGGCCGGCGGCGCCGTGGTGGTGCCGACCGACACGGTGTACGGGCTGGCGGTCCGGGCCGACCTCCCGGGTGCCGTCGACCGGCTGGCCGCGCTGAAGGATCGGGCCGCCGAGCAACCCGTCGCCGTACTCGTGGCCTCGATCGAGCAGGCCGACGCCGTCGGGGTGCTCTCCGTCGACGCCCGCCGCCTGGCCGAGCGTTGGTGGCCGGGCCCGCTCACGCTGGTCCTGCCCCGACGCCCCGGGCTCGACTGGGACCTCGGCGAGCCGGCGGACACCGTCGGGGTCCGGGTCCCCGACCACGACGTCGTGCGCGGACTGGCTTCGGCGGTCGGCCCCCTGGCCACGACCAGCGCCAACCGTCATGGCGAGCCGACCCCACCCACGGCCGCCTCGGCCGCAGCCGTCCTGACCGGGCCGCCCGACCTCGTCGTGGACGGTGGACGGTGTGCGGGCGCCGCCTCCACGGTGGTCGACGCCACGGGACCGGTGCTCGTCGTGCTGCGGGCCGGTCCGATCGAGCTCGAGCTGTAGCCGCCGTCGGCTGGGCGCCCGGAGGTCGTCTACTGTCGCGACGTTCGAGGGTCGGGGGTACCGCATGTTCAGACGCAGGAAGGCCGAGAAGCAGGCGGTGATCGCCGAGCTCGGCGATGTCAGCTTCTTCGAGGGGTTCACACCCCAGGAGTTGGCCCGAGTCGCCGACCTGGCCGACGAGGTCGAAGCCGAAGCCGGGGCCGAGCTCATGGACCAGGGCCGTCCGGGCCTCGAGTGCTTCGTGATCCTGGACGGCACGGCCGGCGTGTACTTCGGCGGCGAGCACGCCGCCTCGCTGGAGGCCGGGTCGATGGTCGGCGAGATGGCGCTCATCGACCACAAGCCCCGTTCCGCCACCGTCGTCGCCGAGACCCCCATGCGCCTGCTGGCCTTCGACACCCGCCACTTCCGGGCCCTGCTCGACGATCTGCCCAAGGCCAGCCAGCGGGTCATGTCCCTCCTCAACGCCCGCGCCCAGGAGAACGCCGACCGCGACAGTGACATTTGACTGACTTCGCTCCGCTGTCACACGTGACTGGCTTCGCTCCGCTCAGCAAGTCCGGCTCCGCCGATGCTGTGGGTCGGTCCTGCTGCTCCGGCTGGCGCCTGCGCAGCAGAGGGCTGCGGCCCAAGCTGGCGCCTGAGCGGCTTCAGAGCGTGAGGCGGCCTTCTGGCGTGCGGTGGGCCTCGTCGCCGACGTGCTCGGTGTCGTCCAGGAGGATGGCCATGACCGCGGCGTCGTCGCTGGTCGCTCATGCCCGGACGCCGGCACTGGTGAGGGTGGCGGCGATGGCCAGCGTCGGGGCGCCGTCACGGTCGTGCATGACGGTGTAGGTCTCGAGGGTCACCGGTCCCTCGTGATCGGTGGAGAGCTCGCGACGGGGCACGGCGTCGACCTCGTCCTGGGGGCGGGCCAGGCGGAACCCGGCGGGCGGAGGGTGGGTGCCGTAGATCCCGAAGGCCTCCTTGCTCGCGAGGCCGCCGTTGGCCGACACCAGGCCGAGCTCGCCGGGATGGTCCCGGAGAATCTCGACCATGGCGGCGATCGCGTGGGTCACATAGTTGTTCCAGGGACCGCCGGCGAAGCTCATGCCACCCGTGACGGTCAGGTCCCGTTCGTCGCTGACCCCGATGGCCCGGGCGGCCAGGCGCACGGCGGACGGGAAGCAGGAATAGAGGTCGAGGTGGGCGACACCGTCGGCTTCGGTGTCGGCCAGGGCCAGTGCCGAACGTCCCGCCGCGACCATGGCCGGTGAGCGCCCCAGCGAGCCTCGGAAGGAGACGTAGGTGTCCTTGGCCTCGGCCCCGCTGTAGGGGAAGACCCAGCGGTCAGACGCGATGCCCAAGGCCTCGGCCCGCTCCACCGAGCAGCAGAGCACGGCGGCGGCCTGGTCGAGCATCTCGTAGCTGTTCATCCGCTTGGTGTACGGGAACCCGACCATCCGGTTCTCCGGTGTGGCCGTGGCGATCTCGTGGGCGGTGTACACCTCGCGGTTCCAGGCGTACGGGTTGGCCGCGGCGAGCTCGCTGAAGCGGGCGTAGAGGGCGCCGAGCCGGGCCCGGTGGTCGGCGACCGACACCCCCTCGGCAGCCCGGAGGGCCACGTCGAAGAGGGGATAGACCTGCACGGGCTGACCGATGCCGAGGGCGAGCTCGTCGGGGTGGTTCATGGCGAGGTCGCCCCCGACCAGATCGTCGGGAACCGCGTCGCGCTGATCGGACCAGGGCAAGGCACGGCCGTCGCGGCGAGCGCCCTGCCGGGTGCGCCATGCCTCCGCCCCGCCGATGAGCACACAGTCGGCCCGACCGGCCAGGACGTCCTCGGCCGTCTGGTGCACCAGGGCCTGGGGTGTCTGGCCGCCGCCTGTCGTGTAGATCGTGCGGGCGTCGGCCCCGAACCGCTCGGCCAGGACCCGCCCCGGGTCGCCGTAGCGCCACGACAGGATGCTGACGACGCGGATCGAGTCGAGGGTGGCCAGGACGCCCTCCGCACCCGTGTCGGCCTCGGCCCGCCGGGCCGCTTCCTCGAGGAGGGCGACGGGTTCGAGGGCGTCGGCCCCCCGGTCGACACGGTGGGTGAGCTGACCGACACCGACGAGCACCGGGGTCCGAGGGTCCAGGGCCACGAACGCAAGCTAGATGGCGGCGTCGTGTCCGTAGAATCCGGGCATCGACGTCCTGATCCTCTGCACGGGCAACATCTGCCGCTCGCCGATGGCCGAGGCGCTCCTCGCCGACGAGCTGGACCGTCGGGGTGTGGCCGCCACCGTCCACTCGGCCGGGCTGCTCGATGACGGCCGACCCGCCAGCGCCCACTCGACCAGCCTCATGGCCGACCGCGACCTCGACATCTCCACCCACGCCAGCCGGGCCGTGACCGCGGCGATGCTCGAGCGGGCCGACCTGATCATCGGGATGGAGCGACGCCACGTCCGCGAGGCCGCGATCCTCGTCCCCGACAGCTGGTCGCGGGCGTTCACCCTGCGCGAGCTGGCCCGACGGTCCCTGGACGCCGGTCCCCGCCCGCCCGAGGTCGAGGTGGCCGACTGGCTGGCCACGCTCGTCGAGGAGCGCACGACGGCGGAGCACCTCGGTGAGTCGTCGTCCGACGACGTGGCCGATCCCTACGGGCACAACCTCCGCACCTACCGCAAGTGCGCCGACGAGCTCGACGGGCTCATCGGCGTGGTGGTCGACCACCTCTGGCCGGCCGCCGAGCCCGAAGCCGACAATGCCATCAGGAGCACCACCGCATGACCTGGACCACCAGCCGCGACGCCGAGCTGTTCGACCTCCTGACCCGGGAGCGCGAGCGTCAGAACACGACCCTGCAGCTCATCGCGTCGGAGAACTTCACCTCGCCCGACGTGATGGAGGCCACGGGCTCGGTGCTGACCAACAAGTACAGCGAGGGCTATCCGTCCAAGCGCTACTACGGCGGCAACCAGGTCATCGACGAGGTCGAGGTCCTGGCCCGTGACCGGGCCTGCACCCTCTTCGGCGCCGACCACGCGAACGTCCAGCCCCACTCCGGCGCCAATGCCAACGTCGCCGTCTACCTGGCCCTGCTGGAGCCGGGCGACAAGGTCCTGGGCATGAGCCTGGACCATGGTGGCCACCTGACCCACGGCTCACCGGTCAACATCAGCGGCCGGCTGTACGACTTCGTCGCTTACGGCGTGACCCCCAGCGACGAGCGCCTCGACTACGACCGGATCCGGGACCTGGCCAAGTCCGAGATGCCCAAGATGATCATCGCCGGGGCGACGGCCTATCCCCGGCGCATCGATCCCGAGCCGCTGCGGTCGATCGCGGATGACGTCGGGGCCCTGCTCGTCTTCGACGCCGCCCACATCGCCGGGCTCATCGCCGGTGGCGTGCACCCCGACCCGGTGCCCTACGCCGACATCGTCACCTTGACCACCCACAAGACGCTGCGGGGCCCGCGGGGTGGCTGCATCCTCGCCCGCGAGGAGCACGCCGCGGCCATCGACAAGGCCATCTTCCCGGGACTGCAGGGTGGCCCGCTGGAGCACGTGATCGCGGCCAAGGCCGTGGCGTTCCGCGAGGCCGCCATGCCCGAGTTCAAGGACTACGCCGGAGCCATCGTGGCCAACGCGTCGGCCCTCGCCGAGGCGCTCACCCAGGAGGGCTTCCGTCTGGTCTCCGGCGGGACCGACAACCACCTCATGCTCGTCGACCTGCGCAGCTTCGATACCGAGCTGACGGGCAAGGACGCCCAGATCGTCCTCGACCGGGCGGGCGTCACGCTCAACAAGAACACGATCCCCGACGACCCCCGCTCGCCCTTCGTCACCAGCGGGCTGCGCATCGGTACCCCGGCCGTGACCACGCAGGGCATGGGTCCGGACGAGATGGCCGCCATCGCCGGCTTCATCGCCGAAGCCCTCCGGGAGCGCGACGACGACGAGGCCCTGGGGTCGGTGCGGGCCGACGTCGCCGCGCTGTGCGCGCGGTTCACGCCCTACCCGTGAGCGTCCGGACCGGCCCCGCCTGACGGCCGGCTGGGCCAGAGGTCACACAGGGTGGCGGAGACGACCACAGTGTGTGTACTCTCTGTCCCGGAGGGACGGAGGCGCGAGCTGGGCTGGCCCAGCACCTCTTTCCCAAGGGCGCGGGGCGGACTGCCGGCGGGGCAACCCGTCGGCAGTTCCGCGTTCGGGTGGGCGTGAGGCTGCGGAACGGCGTGGAGCCGAGCCCTCGACCGGCCGCATCGGCGGAGCCGTGTCATGGTTCGTTCCGGGTGACTGAACGCGCGAGGGTGGGGGCGTGGGAGCCAAGCTCATCGTGTTGGGCGTGGCCTTCACCGTCACCTTCGCCCTGACCCCGCTCGTCCGACGCCTGGCCGAGCGCTACGGCGCGGTCGTGGCGCCCGACGAGCGCCGCGTCCACTCCGTCCCCACCGCCACCATCGGCGGCATCGCCATGTTCCTGGCCCTGGTCGCCTCGATGGCGGTGGCCTGGCAGATGGACTCGTTCGCCGCCGTGTTCGACGGGTCCAGCGAGCCGCTCGGCGTGCTCCTGGCAGCGACCATCATCTTCGCCGTCGGGTTGACCGACGACCTCCGCGAGGTGTCGGCCCCGGCCCGGGTGGCGGGCATGGTGCTGGCCGGCACGGTCCTGGTCCGCTTCGGCGTGAGCATCCTCTTCCTGCGCATCCCGTTCTACGACCTGGTGCTCCTGTCCCCCGACCTGTCGGCCCTCATCACCGTGCTCTGGGTGGTGGGCATGGCCAACGCCGTCAACCTGGTCGACGGCCTCGACGGCCTCGCCACCGGCATCGTGGCCATCGCCGCCGGCTCCTTCTTCCTCTACAGCGAGCAGCTCATCGACGCCGGGGTGATCAGCGAGAACAACATCGGTCCCCTGGTCGCCGTCATCACCCTCGGCATCTGCCTGGGCTTCCTGCCCCACAACTTCAACCCGGCCCGGATCTTCATGGGCGACGGTGGGGCGCTCCTGCTGGGCCTGCTCATGGCCAGCTCGACCATCGCCGTCGGGGGGAGCCAGAACGAGCCGTTCAGCGGCCAGGT
>DATDAH010000155.1:0-5279 GCA_036525535.1 Acidimicrobiales bacterium | reverse complement strand
TTGCCCACCAGGAAGGCCATGTCGTGGTCGACGGTGGTCTGCGCGTAGTCCCGCAGTCCCTCCCTGGGTGGGAGCAGGGTCACGTCGTCCACGGGGCGGGACTCGGCCTCACCGAACGAGCCGATCTGGGTGCGGCGCAGGTCGGTCAGGTGAGCGCCGCCGCCGAGGGCGGCCCCCAGGTCCGCCGCCAGGGTGCGGATGTAGGTGCCCGACGAGCACTCGACCTCGGCCCGGTAGACGAGCGGGTCGTCGGTGGGCACCACCTCGTAACGGTGGACGGTCACCCGGCGGGGCTTGCGCTCCACCTCCTTGCCCTCCCGAGCCAGCTCGTGCAGTCGCTTCCCGTCGACCCGGACCGCCGACACCATTGGCGGGATCTGCTCGATCTCCCCCACGAACGCCGTCGCCGCCTGGGCCACCTGCTCGGGGGTGACGGCCATCTCGTGAGTCGCGGTCACCTCACCCGAGGCGTCCAGCGTCGAGGTCTCGGTGCCGAAGACGAACGCGGCCGTGTACGTCTTGGGCAGGTCGGTGAGGAAGCGCAGCAGGCGGGTCGACGGACCGACTCCGAGGAGCAGGATCCCCGTGGCGTCGGGGTCGAGGGTCCCGGAATGGCCGACCTTGCGCTCCCCCAGCAGCTTGCGGGCCCGGTCCACGACGTCGTGGGACGTCATGCCCGCGGCCTTGTCGACGACGGCGATGCCGTTCGGCCGATCCTCGGGCTCAGTCACCGTCCGGCTCGTCGGACTCCGCGTCCCTGTGGTCGTCGGTCTGCAGGTCCCGCAGGATGGTCTCGATGCGGTTGGCCGACCGGGTGACCTCGTCAGCGGCGAAGATCAGCTCGGGCGTCCGCTTGAAGCGAGCTTGGCGGTTGATGGTGGCCTGGAGGTGCTTGCGGTGGTCGCCGAGCGCTTCGATGATCGCGGCGTCGTCCTCGGGGCCGCCGAGGCCGGTCACGTAGACGGTGGCCCAGCGCAGGTCGGCTTCACAGACCACGTCGACGACGGTGACCAGAGTCAGGCGCTCGTCGTCGATGCGCTCGAGCTCCTCGGCCACGATCTGGCGGACGAGCTCGTTGAGGCGGGCCGTGCGGGGGTAGTCGTGGGGGCCTCGGGCCTGGCGGCGGTGCTTGCTCATCGGTGGCTCCTCAGCTGTCCAGCCACGCCCGGTCCACGGAGAGGACCTCGACACCGGGCCGGGCCCAGATCCACCGCTCGATCTCGTCCATCACGTCGCGCACGTGGCTCTCGGTCCCCCCGACCACGGCGACCCCGACCCGGGCCCGCTGCCAGAGGTCCTGGCCACCGACTTCGGCCGCCGACACCCGGAACCGACTGCGCAGGCCCTCGACCACGGGCCGCAGCACGGCGCGCTTGGCCTTGAGGGAGCGACACTCCGGGAGGTGGAGGTCGATGTCCAGCGCGAGGACGTACACGGCAGTCAGGCGCGCGGGATCTCGCGCTCCTCGAAGGTCTCGATGATGTCCCCCGCCTGCAGGTTCTGGAAGTCCGAGAGGCCGATGCCGCACTCGAAGCCGGCCTGGACCTCCCGCACGTCGTCCTTGAAGCGCCGCAGCGAGGTGATGGTGCCCTTCCAGATGATCGTGCCCTCCCGCAGGAAGCGCACCTTCGACCCCCGGGTGATGGTCCCGTTGAGGACGTAGCAGCCGGCAATGGCGCCGATCTTGGGGACCCGGAAGATCTCCCGGACCTCGGCGTCGCCGGTGACGACCTCCTCGAACTCGGGCTCGAGCATGCCCACCATGGCCGACTCGATGTCCTCGAGCAGGGCGTAGATGACCTCGTAGGTCCGGATCTCGACGCCCTCCTGCTCGGCCAGTTGACGGGCCTTGCGCTCGGGGCGGACGTTGAAGCCGAGGATGGTGGCGTTCGCCGCCGCGGCCAGGTTGATGTCGTTCTCCGTGATGCCACCGACCCCCCGGTGGACGAAGGCCAGCTTGACCTCGTCCCGCTCCAGCTTGCGCAGGGCGTCGGTGACGGCCTCCATCGAGCCGTTGGTGTCGGCCTTGATGACCAGGTTCAGGGTGGCGGCCTCGCCGGCCTGGATCTGGCTGAAGATGTCCTCGAGCTTGGCCCCGGTGGCGACACCGGCGTCCCGGCCGAGGCTGGCCTGGCGGGCGAAGTGCTCCCGCTTGTCCGAGACGGTGCGGGCCACCTTCTCGTCCGGGGCGACCACGAAGCCGGTGCCCGCGGCGGCCACGTCGGACAGGCCGAGGACCTCGACCGGCGTGGACGGGCCGGCCGCTTTGATCTGCTGGCCGTGATCGTCGATCAGGGCCCGGACCTTGCCCGCGGCGGCGCCGGCGACGACCGGGTCGCCGACGGCCAGCGTGCCCTTCTGGACCAGGACAGTGGCCACGGGGCCCCGGCCGGTGTCCAGGTGGGACTCGAGGACGACGCCGGCGGCGCGGCCCTCGGGGTTGGCCCGGAGGTCCTCCAGCTCGGCGACCACCAGCAGCTGCTCGAGCAGGTCGTCGATGCCGAGGTCCTGCAGTGCGGACGTCTCGACCACGATCGTGTCGCCGCCGTAGGACTCGGGGATGAGCTCGTGCTCGGTGAGCTGGCCCATGACCCGCTGAACGTCGGCGTTCTCGCGGTCGACCTTGTTGAGGGCGACGATGATCGGCACGTCGGCTGCCTTGGCGTGGTTCAACGCCTCGACGGTCTGAGGCATGACGCCGTCGTCGGCCGCCACGACGAGGATGACGATGTCGGTGGCGTCGGCGCCCCGGGCCCGCATGGCCGTGAACGCCTCGTGGCCAGGGGTGTCGATGAAGGTGATCTCATGGCCGTCACGGTTCACCTGGTAGGCGCCGATGGCCTGGGTGATGCCCCCGGCCTCGCCCTCGGTCACGTTGCTGGAGCGGATCTTGTCCAGCAGCAGCGTCTTGCCGTGGTCGACGTGGCCCATGACGGTGACGACGGGGGCGCGCTCGACGGCGTCGGGGTCCTCGTCCTCCTCGTCGTCCCAGTCGTCGTACTCCAGGAGCTTCTGGAGCTCGACCTCCTGCTCCTCGCCGGGATCGACGAGGCGGACTTCGGCGCCGATCTCGGCCGCGAACAGCTCGATCATCTCGTCGCTGAGGGACTGGGTCGCCGTGACCATCTCGCCCTGCTGCATGAGGAATCGGACGACGTCGGCGGCGGTCCGGTTCAGCTTGGGGGCGATGTCCATGGGAGCCGATGTGCGCTCGATGACGACCTCGCCCTCGGGGACGGCGGCGTCGGTCGGCGTGTAGGTCGGCCGGTCGATCGGCTGCAGCTCCTCGCGGACCCGACGACGACGGCTCCGGCGCCGACGCTGCGGCCGCTGGGGGCCACCGCGGCCAGGAGGGCCACCGCCGGGGCGGTTGCCGCCACCGGGTCCGGCACCGGGAACCGACGGACGGGGACCGCCGCCGGCCCCCATGCCGGGGCGCGGGGCGCCACCGGGGCGCGCGCGGGGCGGACCGCCGGGACGGGCGCCGGGACGGGACGGTGGCGCGCCACCGCGGCCACCGGTGCCGGGCGGCGGCGGGATGGGCTTGCCGGTCGACGACGTGGGCGGCCGGGCCGGGGGTGGGATGGCCTTGCCCGTGTCCGAAGCCGGGGGGGCGCCGGCGGCGGCGGGGGCGGCGGAAGCCGCAGGGGCGGCGGGGGCCGAGGCCGGTGGCGCGGCGGGCCGTACCCGCTCGCTGGCGGGCAGGGTCGGCGGGGCGGGGGGCGGTTCCACGGGACGGGTCGGGCCACTGCTGCCGCTCGAGCGCACGACGCGCTTGGGGGCGTCGGCGGGCGGAGCCTCCGGCTCGGGGGCCTCGACCACCTCTGCGGCTGCGGCCGCGGGGGCCTCGACCTCGGGGTCCGGAGCGGGCTCAGTGGCCTCGACGACGACTTCGGCGGGAGCCTCCGGCTCGGGCGCGGTGGTGGGCGCCGGCTCGGGCACGGCCTTCTCGGCCTTGGGCTCGGCCTTCTTCTTGGGGGGCGCCTTCTTGGTGCTGACCGGCGGGTTCTTGGGTTTGGCCTCTTCGACCGGCTTGGCCTCTTCGGGCGGCGCGGCCTTCACGAGGCCGTCCTTCTGTGCCCGGCGCCGGACACGGTCGCCCTGGGCCTCGACGATGCTCGAGGAGTGGCTGCGCGCGCCGATACCCAACTTCTCACAGAGGTCGAGGACCTCCTGATTGCTCATCCCGAGTTCCCGGGCGAGTTCGTAGACCCGTACGTTCGATGGCACCTGGCTGTGTCAGCCCTTTCGTAGCTTCTGGCGGGCGTCTGCCCGGTCGAGCACCTGGTCACGCACCGCCTCGACATCGGCGTCCGCGACCGGCGCTCGCAGGGCCCGGGCGAAGGCCCCGCGCCGCTGGGCGGCGTCGAAGCACGCGGCTGATGATCGGCACAGCCACGCGCCCCGGCCCGGCAGTGTAGGTCCCACGGCCAGCGATCCGTCGCCCCGGCGGGTCACCCGCACCAGTTCGTCTGACCCTGTGGTACGGCGGCAACCGATGCAGGTCCGCCGGGGGCTGGAGCGGCCTACGACGTCGCCTCGACGTCGGAGGTGTCCGCTTCGGCGGCGTCCTCGGCCTCGACGGCCTCGTCGGCACCCTCAGCCGGCTCCTCGGCGTGGACAGCGTCGGCGGGGGCGTCCGCCTGCTCGCCGTCCGCAACCGCGTCCTCTGCGGGGGGCTCCGGCGCCTCGTCGACCGTCTCGGCCGCGGGCCCGTCCTCGGTGACGTCGGCCGCGGGCTCGTCACCCTCGGGCTCGGCCGCCACGGTCGCGGGAGCGGCGGTCTCGGGCTCGGGGTCCGAGGTCGCATCCGCGTTCGCTTCGGTGGTCTCGCCCTCGGCGGCCTCGGTCTCGGCCTGCTCAGCGCCGAGCTGGCTCCACTCCTCGGCGGTCATGGCCGGCGTGCCGTCGGCGGGCTGCCACATCTGCTCGCCGGACTGGGGATCGATGATCCACTCGCCCTGGGCCCAGTCGTCGGTCTGGTACGCCGCTTCCTCAGCCAGCTGGGTCTCGCTCTTGATGTCGACGCGCCAGCCCGTCAGGCGGGCGGCGAGGCGGGCGTTCTGGCCCTCCTTGCCGATGGCCAGCGACAGCTGGTAGTCGGGCACGATGACCTCGGCGGTGCCGGTGTCCTCGTGGATCCGCACCTCCTTGACCCGAGCCGGGGACAGCGCCTTCATGACGAAGTCGGCGGCATCGTCGGAGAACGGGACGATGTCGATCTTCTCGCCCTTGAGCTCGTTGACGACCATGCGCACGCGGGCACCCCGGGCGCCCAC
>DATDAH010000154.1:0-6360 GCA_036525535.1 Acidimicrobiales bacterium | reverse complement strand
CGGTGGTGAACCCCGGCGACGAGGTGAACGTCAAGCGCGTGTTCAACGTCCCCAAGCGCGGGATCGGCGACACGAGCGTCGGGAAGCTCGACGCGCTCGCTGCGTCGGAGGGGATCAGCTTCACGGACGCGATGCGCCGCTCGGACGAAGCGGGAGTGTCCGGGCCGGCGGCGCGGGGCATCGAGGCCTTCGTCGACGCTCTGCGCCGGCAGGACGAGGCGGGGGTGACGGGCAAGGCCGTGCGGGGCATCGCCTCCTTCGTCGAGCTGCTGGACGAGCTGGCCGACGTGGTGCCCAACGGGCCGGGTGCGCTGCTGGAGGCCGTCCTCGAGCGCAGCGGCTACGTGGCCGAGCTGGAGGCCGAGCGCAGCATCGAGTCCGAGGGCCGGCTCGAGAACCTCTCCGAGCTGGTCGGGGTGGCCCGGGACTTCGAGTCCGTCGACGAGTTCCTGGAGCAGGTCGGCCTCGTGTCCGACACCGACCAGCTGGACGACGAGGACTCCGCCGTCGTGCTCATGACCTTGCACTCGGCCAAGGGCCTCGAGTACCCCGCGGTGTTCGTGGTGGGCATGGAGGACGGGGTCTTCCCCCACATGCGGTCGATGGGCGAGCCCGACGAGCTGGAGGAGGAGCGGCGGCTGGCCTACGTCGGTCTCACCCGGGCCCAGCAGCGCCTGCACCTGACCCACGCGTGGAGCCGGATGCTCTACGGGACCACGCAGTACAACCCGCCCAGCCGCTTCCTGGACGAGATCCCGGCCGAGCTGGTCGAGTCCATCGAGGGCAACCGGCGGGGGAGCCGACGGGCCGCCGGGGCCTCCCGGTGGGAGGGCTCCCGCCCCGATCCGGGGGCGGGCCGGGACCGCATCGTCGAGCAGGCCATGGCCCCCCGCGGACCCGAGCCGTCCGGGGCCGACAGCCTCGGCCTGCGCATCGGTGACGACGTCCGCCACGCCAAGTGGGGCGAGGGCGTGATCCTGGACATCGAGGGCCAGGGCGACAAGACCGAGGCCGTGGTCCGCTTCCCCGACATCGGCGAGAAGCGGCTCCTGCTGGCCTGGGCCCCGCTCGAGAAGGTCGGCTGAGCGAGCAGGAGGGGGAACGCGGTGGGCGTCTCGATGACGATGGACTGTGCCGACCTGGATCGCCAGGCGGCCTTCTGGGTCGAGGCACTGGGGTTCCACGAGGTGGGCCGGGTCCCGGACATGGTCCGCCTCGAGGCCTCGGAAGGCGCCGTCGGCCTGCGCTTGCTGTTCCTGCAGCAGGTCCCCGAGCCGAAGACGGCCAAGAACCGCATGCACCTCGACTGGGACGTCGAGGACATGGTCGCGGAGGCCGATCGCCTCGTCGCGCTCGGTGCCACCCGGGGCGAGGCGCACCGTCGGGGCCGGGTGGCGTGGATCTGCATGCAGGACCCCGAGGGCAACGAGTTCTGCCTGGAGCAGGTGATGGACGACTGAGTCCGTGGCCGGGAAGGGCCGAGATTGAGTAGTGGCTACTCAGGCGCCCGATCCTCGCAGACGCTCGACTCGGCCGGGTTCTCGTCCGGACGACCCGTTCCAGGACGAAGCGATCAACACCATCACCAGCGGCGAGATCGGCGGGGTGAAGACCACGGCGTGGATCCTCGCCGCCACCTTCATCCCCACGGCCTTGCTGTTCGCATGGTGTGGCCGCTGGTTCAAGTCCATGGAGGGGTCGGTGCCGACCTTCGGGGCGATGATGCAGCAGTCGGCCCAGATGACGGCCGACGTCCAGGCCGCCTACCCGCAGGACCCGCAGGACCCGCAGTACCCGCAGGGCCCGGTGGTCCCAGGTGGTGGCGTGGTCGCCGGCGGCTCGCCGGTGCCGTCCGGCCCACCCCCGGTCCCCGAGTTCAGCGACCCGATCGGCCCACCGCCCGGATGACCGGCTAGGAGGAGGGCCGGCGGGCGCTGGCTACGGTCGGCACCCGTGCGGGCCGTCGACTCCCTGGTGGCCCGGGCCCGGCTCGTGGCCGGTCACGGGACCACCCTCGGCACCTTCCTCGAGCAGTGCGCCGCCGTCCGCCACGACCGCCGACTCGTCGAGGAGCCCGACGGTCCGACCTTGACCCAGGCTGAGGGGGCCGACCGGGTCGACCGTCTGGCGGGGGCGCTGGTGACCGAGATGGTGGTCGGTGACCGCGTCGTGGTGGCCACGACCAACTCCTATGACCAGTTCCTGGCCTGCCTTGCCGTGTGCCGGGCCGGAGCCATCGCCGTGCCGGTCAACCCGCAGATGCGCCCCGAGGAGGTGGCTCACGTCAAGGCCGATGCCGGGGCCACCCTCGTCCTGTCGGACCTGTCGTCGCTGGCCGGAGCGACTCCCCTGGGCCGCTCCTTGTCCGAGGACCCGTCGGCCACGGCGATGCTCTTCTACACGTCGGGCACGACAGGTCGCCCCAAAGGGGTGGCGCTCAGCCACAAGGGCCTGCTGGGCTCGCTCAGCGCCGGGGCGCTGTGGCCCGGCCTGGTTCGTCACGACGAAGCGGTGGTCAGCCTCCCGATCGCCCACATCATGGGGTTCGTCACCCTGCTCGGGATGGCCGCAGCCGGCCTGCCCGTCTGGTTCCTGCCCCGCTTCCGGGCCGAGGCCGTCCTCGACGCCATCGAGACCCGCCGGTGCTCGATCTTCGTCGGGGTGCCCGCCATGTACCGGCGGCTGGAGGAGGCGGGGGCCGCCGAGCGGGACCTGTCCTCGGTGCGCATCTGGATCTCGGGGGCCGACGCCATGCCCGGTGACCTGGCCCGACGCTTCAAGGGCTACGGGGCCACCGCCACCCTGCCGGTCGTCGGCCCGGTCGGCGAAGCCACCTTCGTCGAGGGCTACGGCATGGTCGAGCTCGGCGGCGGGGTGGCCACCAAGATCAGCCCGCCGCTCCTGGGGGTGGGTCTCGGTGATTCGCTGGGCATCCCGATGCCGGGCTACCACCTCCAGGTCACCGATGACGACGGCCGGGCCGTGGGCCCGGGCCAGGAGGGCGAGCTCTGGGTGCGAGGTCGGGGCGTGTCCGAGGGCTACTGGGGGGCGCCGGAGGCCACCGCCGATGTGGTCACCGACGACGGGTGGGTTCGCACCGGGGACCTGGCCCGCCGGGGCGCGCTGGGCACCGCCGTGTTCGTCGGGCGCAAGAAGGACGTGATCCTCAACGGTGGCTACACCGTCTACGCCCGGGAGGTCGAGGCCACCCTGGAGGACCATCCCGAGGTGGCCGAGGCCGGCGTGGTCGGGGCCCCCGACGACGCCCGGGGCGAGGTGCCGGTGGCCGCGGTCCGCCTGATCGACGGGGCATCGGTCACCGTCGACGAGCTGGTGGCCTGGGTCGCCGACCGGCTGGCCGACTACAAGGCCCCCCGCCGCATCGTCGTGGTCGACGACCTGCCCAAGACCGGCACCCAGAAGGTCCGCCGCCAGGAGCTCCTCGCCCTCTTCGACTGACCGTTCTGGCCTCTGATCCTCCGGCTATGGCCGGAGGATCAGAGGCCAGAACCAGGATGCTTGACCTCGATCGGGATTGAGGTCGTACGGTCCGTCGGATGTCGCCCACCGCGCTGCGCTTCGAGTCCTATGAGCAGAGCGCCGACCGGCCCAACGTCGTGGTCGACGGCTCGCCCAACGCGGGGACCGTGGTGACCCTGACGCACTGGCCCGGGTACCCGTCCCCGCCGGGCATGGAGGCCGACCTGTCGGCCCAGATGGCCTTCCGCTACCTCGACCGCGGCGCCGATCTCCACGGCGCCGCCGACGTCGTCACCAACAACCACTTCGACCAGGACGGCCTGGTCGCGGTGTTCGCCCTGAGCCGCCCTGGGGAGGCCGTGGCCCGCCGGGACCTCCTCGAGGACCTGGCCGCGGCCGGGGACTTCGGCACCTACCGGTCCCGCGACGCGGCCCGGCTGTCGATGGCCATCCACGCCTACGCCGATCCCGACCGATCGCCCCTGGACGGGCTGCCCGAGGACAGCGACGAGGTCCTGTACCGGGAGCTGCTGGAGCGTCTGCCCGACCTGGCCGACCACCCGGAGAAGGCGCGCGCTCTCTGGGAGGACGAGGACCGGCAGCTCGACGAGAGTGAGGCGGCCCTCGCCTCGGGGGCCGTGGCCATCACCGAGCAGCCCGACGTCGACCTCGCCGTGGTCACCTTCACGGATCCCGAGCCGCACTGGTCGGGCCATCGCTTCAGCCACCAGCACTTCGAGGACATCCATCCGATGGCGGTCAACAACGCCACCGACCGCTTCGCCCTCCTCGTCGTGCGGGGTCGGCACTACCGCTTCACGTACCGATACGAAACGTGGGTCCAGTACCGCTCACGGCGGCCCAAGGCCCGCGTCGACCTGGCCCCGCTGGCCGAAGAGCTGACGGCAGCCGAGCCCGGGAGTGCGCAGTGGCTCGCCGAGCCCCCGGGTGCGCTGGCCCCGGCTCTCGGCGTGGTCGACGGCGACGAGTCCGGCCTCGAGCCGGACGACGTCGTGGCCCGTGTGACCCGGCACCTGTCCACCGCCCCCCCGGCGTGGGACCCCTACGCCGTGGGCTGACCGGTCGGGCTGCCGGTCGTCGGGGGCACGTCGGCACGCGACCTTCACGCGGCGTGTCGACCTCGGGCGAGCATCGTGCGAGCGGTCTCGGAGCTCGTTTCCCCGCGCCGCGGAGCCCATCGAGCGGTTGTCCGCCCCCGACGACCCTCAGCGGCACCCCCACGCCCTGTGGTTGCGTCGTCGTCGGTCCCCGCAGCCGGGGGACGCTCCTATGGCTGGTCAAGAGGAGATTCGAGTTGCCGGAAGAGTTGGCGGGCGATGTAGCGCTTGAGACAGCGGCGGATCTCGCGGTCGGTTTTGCCTTCGGCGCGTCGGCGTTGGGCGTAGGCGCGGGTGGTGTCGTCGTAGCGGAGCCGGTTGAGGGTGATGGTGTGCAGGGCTCGGTTGAGCTGGCGGTCGCCTGATCGGTTGAGCCTGTGTCGGGTGGTCTGGCCGCTGCTGGCGGGGATGGGAGCGACGCCGGCGAGCATGGCGAAGGCCGCTTCGCTGTGACAACGGCCGGGGTGGGACCAGGCGCAGAGCACGGTGGCGGCGACGATGGGCCCGACGCCGAAGACCTCGAGCAGGTCGGGCCGCCAGGACACGACGAGCTGGCGGATGGCGCGTTCGTGGTCGTCGGCTTCGGCGGTCAGGTGTTGTGAGCGGCGGGCAAGGCAGCGCAGCACGATGGCGGTGCTGGTCGTCTCAGGATCCCATTGAGGGTTGAGGCGCAGGCGGGCGGCGGTGGCGACGAGCTCGCTGGTGCGCTGGCCTCGGAAGCGACTGCGGAGGGTCTCGGGGGCGGCGACGACCAGGGCGTTCAGCTGGCGTTGGGCGTCGGTGGCGGCGCCGGTGGCGGAGCGTCGTGCGGTGAGGCGGACGGACAGCGCCGACCTTGTGCCTTCGGCCCTTGGTTGGGCGAGACGAGGCCGGGCCAGTGCTTCTCGGGCGGCCCGGACGGCGTCGAGGGGGTCGGACTTGGCGCCGTGGCGGCGAGCGGGTCGTTCGGGCCGGTCCAGCTCGATGACCTCCTCGTCGAGGGACCTGAGGTGTCGGGTGAGCCCGGCGCCGTAGCCGCCGGTGCCCTCGATCGCCCACAACCGCGGTTGGCCGTGGCGGTCAGCGAGGTCGACCAGGAGCTGGTAGCCGGACGGGTCGGTGCTCACGGTCAGATCTTCGACCGCAGCCCCAGTCGCCGCGGTGACGACCGCGGCGGTGTGGGTGTGCTTGTGGGTGTCGACACCGATGACGATCTCGACGCGTTCTGCGAGCATGGTCACTGCGTTCACTCCTTTGCCGGAAGGGACGTATCGGTCCGGTCCGGTTCGGAGATCGGCAGGACTGTGACGGGACACACCAGGCGGCTACCTGGTGGTCAAGCTCCTGATCAGGCCAGTCGCTCCGGCCGGGCCGGTGCCGGCAGCAACAAGCGGGCAAGTCCCGAGAAAGGCATCAAGCCAGTCAGTCGAAGAGCCACACCCGCTACCACCAACACACAGCCCAGCACCCATCACCAAGCTGCGCTGCACATCCTCACAGTCAGTCGTCGCCGGTGATGACGATGCTGTCGTCGGTGGTGGCGTCGGGGGCCTGCTCGTCGTCGCGGCCGCGGCCGAGGTCGATGAAGAGGGTGCCGTCCTCGACCCGGGTGGCGAACTGGTCGAGGCCATCGCCGTCGGGCGGGTAGGTCTCGCCCTCGCAGTCCCGGAAGAGGCCGTCGTCGTTGTCCCAGTCCACGATGCAGCTGTCGGTGCCGGGGGCGATGGCCAGGACGGCGACCCAGCCGGTCTCGGGGTCGTCGCCCACGTGGTTGACGATGATG
>DATDAH010000153.1:0-15279 GCA_036525535.1 Acidimicrobiales bacterium | reverse complement strand
TGGAAGGCGGGCTGTTGGTACGCGGGGGCCCCGGGTGACGGTGGCGCGGCCGCCGTCGGTGCGGCTGGGAAGCCGGTCGACGGCGCAGGCGCGGCCAGGGAGCCGGGCTGCTGACTCGCCGGGGCGCCTGGGGGCGGTGGCGCGCCGGGCGCCGGTGTGGCGGGCGGTGGCGGGGCGCCGGGCGGTGGCGGGGCGGCGAAGCCGTGCAATGGTGGCGCGGCCGGTGCCGCGGTGCCAGGCGCGCCGGGGGGTGGCGGTGGAGCGACGGGGATGACGGTGGTCGGTGCGCCGCAGCCGGCACAGGACGCCGCCCCGGCCTGGACGGGGGCGCCGCAGTTTGCGCAGGGCGTGGGGACCATCCGCGCAAGCTAGTGCGCCCGGGCCGACCCCGGTGCGGAGCCGCCCCGGACCTCGATCAGGCCTCGGCGGCCTCGTCCTCGGTGTCGTCCTCGTCGGCCGCGGCGTCGCGGTCGAGGCGGAGCGACGCCGAGTTCATGCAGAACCGCTGGCCGGTGGGGGCCGGGCCGTCGTCGAAGACATGGCCCAGATGGGCATCGCACTGGGCGCACCGGACCTCGGTGCGGGTCATGAAGAGGCTGCGGTCACTGATCAACTCGACGGCATCGGGGTCGAGTGCCTCGTAGAAGCTCGGCCAGCCGGAGCCGGACTCGAACTTGGTGCCCGAGGAGAACAAGGGGGCGTCACAGCAGATGCAGCGGTAGACGCCGTCGTCGTGCTCGTCCCAGTAGATGCCGGTGAAGGCCCGCTCGGTGCCGCCCTGGCGGGCGACGTGGTACTGCTCCGGCGTCAACTTCTCCCGGTACTCGGCGTCGGTGAGGATGGGCTCGCTCATGGTCGTCCTTTTTCTCGACGAAAGACTTGATCGAACAGCCGTTCGGAACTACATTCCTGTCGTTCGCACTGGTCGGGCCGTCATGCTCTACAACCCCGGTGAGGTCCACGGGGTTCCCGGCATGAGTGTCACACCCCCTTCGTAGGTTGACCATCAGTCAAGCCACTCCGATGAAAGGAACCACCGTGGAACGAGACAAGGCCCTCGAGATGGCCATGGCCCAGATCTCCAAGGCCCACGGCGAGGGGGCGGTCATGAAGATGAGCGACCGCGCCGCCATGAAGGTCGAAGTGGTCTCCACCGGCGCCCTGGCGCTGGACATCGCCCTCGGCATCGGCGGTCTGCCCCGCGGCCGGGTCACCGAGATCTTCGGCCCGGAGTCCTCGGGCAAGACCACCCTGGCCATGCACGTGGTGGCCGAGGCCCAGCGCAACGGGGGCATCTGTGCCTTCATCGACGCCGAGCACGCCCTCGACCCGACCTACGCCGCCGCCATCGGGGTGGACGTGGACGAGCTGCTCATCTCCCAGCCCGACACGGGCGAGCAGGCGTTGGAGATCACCGACATGCTGATCCGCTCCGGCGCCATCGACGTGGTCGTCATCGACTCGGTCGCCGCCCTGACGCCCCGGGCCGAGATCGAGGGCGAGATGGGCGACACCCACGTCGGCCTCCAGGCCCGGCTGATGTCCCAGGCCCTGCGCAAGCTCACGGCCAACCTGAACAAGACCAACACCATCTGCATCTTCATCAACCAGCTGCGGGAGAAGATCGGCGTCATGTTCGGCTGCATGTCAGGAAACACCCTGATCACGCTCGCCGACGGTTCGACCAAGCGGATCGGCACGATCGTCAACCAGAAGCTCCCGGTCGAGGTCCTGTCCTACGATGCCGAACTCGACGCGGTCGTGCCCAAGCGGGTGGTCAACTGGTTCGACAACGGCCCGACCGACGAGTTCCTACACTTCGAGGTCGTCCGCCCCATGGGCAAAGGGTCCTACCCCGGGTTCACGTGCACGCCCAACCACCAGATCCGTACGCCCGCTGGCTGGCGCGAAGCAGGCGAGCTCGTGGCCGGCGATCGAGTCATGCAGGCCGTACCTCATCACCTGTCCGACTTTCAGTGGGAGGTGATTCTCGGGAGCCTGATGGGCGACGGAGCCCTCTCACCGTCCTCCAACGGCCTAGCTGCTCGGTTCCGTTGGGGTCACAGTGCCAAGCAGGCGGACTACAGCCACTGGAAGGCGAGCCTGTTCGCCAATCTCACTGTCTCCCGTTCGACCAACGCGAAGGGGGCCGTGTTCCACGATGTCCAGCCCTTGGCTGAGCTGGCGGAGCTCCGACATGCCGTGTACGTCAGCGGCGAAAAGGTCCTGAGCGAGGACTACCTCAAGGCGCTGACGCCGCTGTCCCTGGCCCTCTGGTACATGGACGACGGTGGCTTCACCCTCCGGACCGAGGGCAAGCAGCAGCGCACTCAGGGCGGTAGCGGCCGCTCGGAGATCTGTGTGCAGGCCATGGCGCCGGGTACGCGTGAGCGGCTAGCTGCCCATCTGGCCGACACCTGGGGGATCCAGGCCAAGCTCACCGCCCGGGGCGAACGGAAGATGGCTGTGCTCGTGTTCCCAGCCGCCGAAACTCGCAAGCTCCATGCCCTGCTGGCGCCGTTCGTCCATCCCTCGATGGCGTACAAACTCCTCCCTGAGTTCCGCGGTCGTTTCGGTGTCGAGCCAGTGTTCGCTCCTGTCCGGCAGCAGCTGATGCCCATGCCGATCCGGGAGATCCGGCCGAAGGTGATCAACACCAGCAACGAGTCGAACCACCGTTACGACATCGAGGTCGAGGGCAGCCACAACTACTTCGTGGACGGCGTGATGGTGCACAACAGCCCGGAGACCACTCCGGGTGGTCGTGCGCTCAAGTTCTACTCCTCGGCGCGGTTGGACATCCGGCGGATCGAGGCCATCAAGGACGGCGTCGAGGTGGTGGGCAACCGCACCCGGGTCAAGGTGGTGAAGAACAAGTGTGCGGCCCCGTTCAAGCAGGCCGAGTTCGACATCATGTACGGCCGGGGCATCAGCCGGGAGGGCTCGGTCCTCGACATCGGGGTGGACCTCGGGTTCATCAAGAAGTCGGGCGCTTGGTACACCTACGAGGGCGAGCAGCTCGGCCAGGGTCGGGAGAACGCCAAGGAGTTCCTGACCGACAACGCCGAGGTCATGGTCGAGGTCTCCGAGCGCATCCGGACCGAGGTCGGCCTGGGTGACGCCATCGACCTCTCCGACGGCGAGGCCATCGACGACGAGGACGAGTCCGTCGACGAGGACGAGCTCCTCAGCCTCGACGACTGACCCCTTCGCTGACCCGCCGGGCAGCATTACGCGGCCGCCGTTCCATCCCCCCGGACGGCGGCCGCGGCGCGTCGCCGGTCTCGGGCGGTGTCAGGGCGACGTGACGGCGGCGGCGGTCCGGGTGATGCCGTCGAAGCCGAACGCCTCGGCGGTGGTGGCTTCGTCGTCGCCTGGAGGGGACTGGAGACCGTGGAGGATCAGCTGAGCCCCCTGCTGCTCCCTAGGCTGATCCCGTGAGCCCGCGGTATGTCGTGCGCACCTTCGGGTGTCAGATGAACGAACACGACTCCGAGCGCATCGCCGGGTTGCTGGAGGGCGACGGCATGGTCCCAGCCGATGACCTCGACGACGCCGATGTCATCGTGCTCAACACCTGCTGCATCCGGGAGAACGCCGACAACAAGCTCTACGGCCACCTCGGGCACCTCAAGGCCCTGAAGGATGAGCGCCCCGACCTGCAGATCGCCGTCGCCGGCTGCCTGGCCCAGAAGGACCGGGAAACCATCCGGGAGCGGGCCCCCCACGTCGACGTCGTCTTCGGCACCCACAACGTGCACCGCGCGGCCGACCTGCTCACCCAGGCCCGGGAGCAGGGCCCGATCGTGGAGATCCTCGAGGCCACCGTCCTCGAGGACGCCCACGCCTTCCCCTCCGTGCTGCCCGCCAGCCGGGAGAGCCAGCACTCGGCCTGGGTCACCATCCAGATCGGCTGCGACAACTCCTGCGCCTTCTGCATCGTCCCCGCAGTGCGGGGCCCGGAGATAAGCCGGCCCTTCCGCACCATCGTCGACGAGGTGCAGCTGCTGGTCGACCAAGGAGTGGTCGAGGTCACCCTCCTGGGCCAGAACGTCAACTCCTACGGCCGTGACATCACCAAGCGCCGACCACTGTTCGCCGACCTGCTCCGAGAGGTCGGGGCGATCGACGGCATCCGGCGGGTCCGCTACACCAGCCCGCACCCCAAAGATCTGCGCCCCGAGACCATCGCAGCCATGGCCGAGGTCCCCACCGTGTGCGAGCACCTGCACCTGCCCCTCCAGTCGGGCAGTGACCGGGTCCTGGCCGCCATGCACCGCGGCTACACGGCCGAGCGCTATCTGCAGAAGCTGGCCGCCGCCCGCGAGGCGGTGCCCGACCTGGCCGTGACCACCGACATCATCGTGGGCTTCCCGGGCGAGACCGAGGACGACTTCGAGCACACGCTCGAGGTGGCGGCCGAGGCCCGGTACGACAGCGCCTACACGTTCATCTACTCGCCCCGGCCGGGCACCGAGGCGGCCGACCGGTTCGACGAGTTCGTGGACCCGGATGCCGTCGGCGACCGCTTCGAGCGCCTGCGGGTCGTGATCGAGCGCTCGGCCACGGCCAATCACGCCGCCCGGGTCGGGCGCACCGAGGAAGTCGTGGTCGAAGGCCCCGCTCGGCGGGATCCGTCGCTGACCTCCGGCCGCACCCGCCAGAACAAGCTCGTTCACTTCCCCGTCGACGGGGGGCTGCGCCCCGGCACCGTGGCCGACGTCGTGATCACCGGGGCCGGGGCCCACCACCTGCGGGGCGACCTGCTCGGGGTCACCGCCGCCCCCCGTCATCGTCTCCGCATCCCGGTGGTCGCGGGCTGAGCCCCGTCCAGCACCTGGCCCTGGTCGGGACCACCGCGTCGGGCAAGTCGGCCGTGGCCCACGCGCTGGCCCGGGAGGCCGGCGA
Organism: Acidimicrobiales bacterium; assembly: GCA_036525535.1. Taxonomy (GTDB): domain Bacteria; phylum Actinomycetota; class Acidimicrobiia; order Acidimicrobiales; family DATDAH01; genus DATDAH01. The sequence continues at coordinate 10,371 of DATDAH010000153.1, read as the reverse complement.
CATCGAGATCTGCTCGGTGGACTCGATGCAGGTCTACCGGGGCATGGACATCGGGACGGCCAAGCCCAGCCCGGCCGAGCGGGCCGAGGTCCGGTATCACCTGCTCGACCTGGCCGAGCCCGACCACGACTTCACCCTCGCCGAGTTCCAGGCGGGCATGGGCGCCGCCCTGGTCGAGATCGAGGACCGGGGCCACCGCGCCCTCCTGGTCGGGGGCACGGCCCTCTATCTGCGGGCCGTGGTCGACGGGCTCACTCTGCCCCCGCCCTACCCCGAGGTCCGGGCCGAGCTGGAGGCCGAACCCGACACCGGAGCGCTCCACGCCCGCCTGGTGGCGTTGGACCCGGTGGGGGCCACTCGCATGGAGCCGACCAACCGCCGGCGGGTGGTTCGGGCTCTCGAGGTCACAATCGGCAGTGGCCGGCCCTTCTCGGCTCACGGGCCGGGCCTCGAGGAGCATCCGCCGACGCCGTTTCGTCTCGCCGGGCTGTGGCTGCCCCGGGAGGTCGTGGCCGCCCGCATCCGGGCCCGGTACGAGCGCCAGGTGGCCGAGGGCTTCGTGGACGAAGTCGCCGCCCTGCTGGCCCGCCCCACCGGGCTCTCTCGCACCGCCCGTCAGGCGCTGGGCTACCGCCAGCTGATCCGCCACGTCGAAGACGGCACCTCGCTGGCCGACGCCGTCGCCGCCGCGGTCAACCGCACGACCCGATTCGCCCGGCGGCAGCGGTCGTGGTTCCGGCGCGATCACCGCATCCAGTGGGTAGGTCATCCCGAGAACCCACTCGCGGTCCTTCCGACCCTCCTGCGAGACTGGGGGTGACCATGCACCTCCCGCTCACCAAGCACCACGGCCTGGGCAATGACTTCCTCGTGCTCCTGGACCTCTCCGCCACCCTCGACGTGGACGGGGACCTGGCGCGGGCCGTCTGCAACCGGACCACCGGAATCGGGGCCGACGGCCTGATCCGGGCCCGTCCCGATCCCGACGGGGCCGACGTGCGCATGGAGCTCTGGAACTCCGACGGCAGCGTGGCCGAGCTGTCGGGCAATGGCCTGCGCTGCCTGGCCCAGGCCCTCGTGCTGTCGGACACGACCAGCACCTCCCTCAAAGTGGCGACGGCGAGGGGGACCCACGCCTTGGAGGTGACGGGCACCGACCGGCCGGGTGTGCACGAGGTGGAGGCCGACATGGGGCCGGTCGAGCTCGAGGGCAAGGCGAAGGACTGGCTCCTGCCCGGCGTGGTCGACGCCGCCTTCGCTCGCATCGAGAACCCCCATCTGGTCCTCCTCGCCCCCGACCCGGCGACCGGCCCGGACCTCGACACCGTCGGCCGGGCGGCCAATGACGCGGTCGAGGGCGGCATCAACGTGGAGATGATCCGGAGCGACGGGGACGCCCTGATCCTCGACGTCTACGAGCGGGGTGCGGGCCGTACCCAGGCCTGTGGCACGGGAGCCTGTGCCGCGGCCGCCGTGGCCCGGCACTGGGGCCTCGTGGGCGACCGGGTCATCGTCCGCATGCCGGGGGGTGCCGCCCATGTCGGCCTGGGGGACACGGTCTCGCTGGCCGGCCCGATCGAGGCCGTGGCCCGGGTGGAGTATCCGTGGCCCTGATCGACCGGTCCATCCGGGAAAAGATCGTCCTGGTGGGCATGACCACCCCACCCGACACGGCCGAGGACACCGAGGCGTCGATGGACGAGCTGGAGCTCCTGGTCGACACCGCCGGGGCCGACACCGCGGCCCGGGTCGTCCAGCAACGGGCCGCGCCCGATCCCAAGTACTACATCGGCAAGGGCAAGGCCGAGGAGCTGCGTGAGGTGGCCCTGGAGACGGACTGCGACACGGTGGTCTTCGACGACGAGCTGACCCCGGCCCAGCAGTTCAACCTCGAGAAGCTGCTCGGGCGGACCGCAATCGACCGCACCGCGGTGATCCTCGACATCTTCGCCCAGAACGCCTCCAGCCTCGAGGGCAAGGCCCAGGTCCAGCTGGCCCAGTACCGCTACCGGCTGCCCCGCCTCCGGGGGAGCGGGGCCCGGCTCTCCCAGCAGGCCGGTGGCATCGGCACCCGCCGAGGCCCGGGCGAGACGCAGTTCGAGATCGACCGCCGACGTATCCAGCGCAACATCACCCACCTGGAGCACCAGCTCCGCGACATCCGCCGTCAGCGGGACACCAAGCACAAGGCCCGGCACCGCTCCCGCATCCCCCAGGTGGCGCTGGTCGGCTACACGAACGCCGGCAAGTCGACCCTGCTCAACCACCTGACCGATGCCGGGGTCCTGGTCGAGGACCGGCTGTTCGCCACCCTGGACCCCACGACCCGGCGGCTGGAGCTGCCCGGTGGGAGCGCGTTGCTCCTGACCGACACGGTCGGCTTCGTGCGCAAGCTGCCCCACCAGGTGGTGGAGGCCTTCAAGGCCACCCTCGAGCTGGTGGCCGAGGCCGACATCGTGGTCCACCTCGTCGACGCCACCGCGGCCGACCCACTGGGCCAGATCGATGCCGTTCGGGTCGTCTTGGAGGAGATCGGGGCGGGGGCGATCCCGGAGATCCTGGCGTTCAACAAGGCCGACCAGGGCCCGGCCGAGGCGCTGGCCGCCGCCCACCCCGGCTCGGTGGCCATCTCGGCCCGGTCGGGCACCGGCATGGACGACCTGCTGCGGGTCATCGCCGACCGCCTCCACGCCGGGGACCAGACCGTCGAGCTGCTCGTGCCGTTCGACCGCGGCGACGTCCTCGCCGCCGCCCACCGTCTGGGTGAGGTCCTGGTCGAGGAGCCAGGGGAGGGCGGGATCCTCGTCCGAGCCCGCCTCGACGCCGAGGGTCGGTCCCGGCTGGCCGGTTACCGCCTCGACGGGGGCGACGAGCCCGAGCCCGACCTTGACTGAGGGCTTCCAGCCGCCGCCCTACCCCTACGACCGGCTCGACGAGCTGAAGGCGATGGCCGCCGCCCTGCCCGGTGGCTGCGTCGACCTGTCCATCGGGACGCCGAACGACCCACCGCCGGCCGCGGTGGTCGAGGCCCTGGCCGGCTCCGGCGCCGAGCGGGGCTACCCCCCGTCCATCGGCAGCGCCCCGTACCGGCGCGCCGCAGCGGGCTGGTTGGCCCGCCGCCTGGGGGTGACGGTCGATCCCGACAGCCTGGCCGCCTGCGTGGGGACCAAGGAGTTCGTGGTCGGGACGCCGTCCTTCCTCAAGCTGCGGGCCCCCGACCGCGACACCGTCCTGCACCCACAGGTCGCCTACCCCAGCTACGCCATGGGGGCCACCCTGGCCCGATGCCGGTCCGTCGCGGTTCCGCCGTCTCCGGACGGCACGCTGGACCTCGACGCCATCAGCGTCGCCGACGCCGAGCGGGCGCTCTGCCTGTGGGTCAACTCGCCGGGCAACCCGGCCGGGCGGTTGGACGACCTCGGGTCCGCCGCGGCGTGGGGCCGGGCTCACGGGGTGCCGGTCCTGTCGGACGAGTGCTACGTGGAGTTCACCTGGGACGGGCCTCCGCGCAGCATCCTCGAGCACGGCATCGAGGGTGTCCTGGCCGTGCACTCGCTTTCCAAGCGCTCGAACCTGGCCGGCGTGCGGGCCGGCTTCTACGCCGGCGACCCCGAGCTGGTGACCTACTTGCGGGAGGTGCGCAAGCACGCGGGGATGATGGTCCCGGGTCCTGTACAGGCCGCCGCGGTGGCCGCCTGGGAGGACGACGCCCACGTCGACGAGCAGCGGGCCCGCTACCGGCGGCGGCTGGAGCTCATGGCCGACGTGCTGGCGGAGGCGGGCCTCCGCGCTGAGCTGCCGGCGGGCGCGTTCTACCTGTGGGTGCCGGCGCCCGACGGCGATGCCTGGGCCCTCACCCGGCGCCTGGCCGCGGACGGAGGCGCGCTGGTGGCTCCCGGCGAGTTCTACGGTGGAGACGACCACGTGCGCATCGCCGTGGTGCAACCCGACGACCGCCTGGAGCTGGTGGCTCGACGACTGGGGAGGGCCTCGAGATGACCAGTCCGTTCGGTGGGGTCGGGGCGAACCCGATGGACACGCCCCAGGGACCGTCCTCGCTGGGCTACTGGCTCGGGGGCCTCCTGATCGCAGGCGGGATCATCGGTGGCATCGCCTGGGGGTGGACGAGCTTCTCGTCCTTCCTGGATGCCATCGACGACTTCGAGCGGGTCCCGGTGGGGGAGATCAGCACCATTCAGCTCGACGACGGGGACTACGTCGTCTACGCCGAGCGGGGTGGTGGCGAGGCCGTCTCGCTCTTCGTCGACGACGTCCGCATGCGGCCGGCGGGCCAGGAGGGCGCCGACGAGGTCGAGTTCGAGCCGTACGTCTCGGAGCTCACCTACGACTTCGGCAACCACACCGGGCGGGCCCAGCTGACCTTCGAGATCGACGAGACGGGGGAGTACGACGTCCGGGTGGGCGGCGGGCCCGGGACCACGGCCACGACGGCGGCATTCGGGCCCTCGATCGCCAGTGACCTGGTGGCGGCCATCGTCGGCGGCTTCGTCATCGCCGGCATCGGCATCGTGCTGGGCATCATCCTGCTCATCATCACCTTTGTCCGACGGCGCAAGTTCCGCCAGAGGGCCGGGCTGGGGGCCTGGAACGGCCCCGGCGGCGCGCCGCAGCCGGGCCCCTGGAACCCGCCACCCCCGGCGAGCCCCGGCGCGTGGTCGGACAATCCGCCGCCCCCGGCGGGCTACCCCCCACCGCCGACCGCCTAGGCGCGTGGCCGGCCGCCGGTAGCCTGCGGCCGTCATGAGCGATCTGCAGGCGAGCATCGACGACCTCTGGGCCCGGCGGGACGACTTGGGCCCCGGGGACGGCGATGCCCGGGGCATCGTGCACGAGGCGGTCGACCTCCTCGACTCGGGGGCGGCGCGGGTGGCCGAATGGGACGGCGAGGGCGCGGTGACCGTCAACGAGTGGCTGAAGCGGGCCGTGCTCCTGCTCTTCCGGGTCCAGGGCATGGAGACCATCGAGCTCGGCCCGTTCGAATACGCCGACAAGCTCCCGCTGAAGTCGGACTACGAGGCCAAGGGCGTGCGGGTGGTGCCCGGCGCGTCGGCCCGCTGGGGGTCCTTCCTGGACCGCGGCGTGGTCATGATGCCGAGCTACGTGAACATCGGTGCCCACGTGGCGTCAGGGTCGATGGTCGACACCTGGGCCACGGTCGGGTCGTGCGCCCAGATCGGCCGCAACGTCCACCTCTCCGGCGGCGTCGGCATCGGGGGGGTGCTGGAGCCGGTGCAGGCCGCGCCGGTGATGATCGGCGACGAGTGCTACATCGGCTCCCGCTGCATCGTCGCCGAGGGCGCGACGGTCGGGACCGGGACGGTGCTCGGGGCGGGCTCGATCCTCACCGCGTCGGTGCCGGTGATCGACGCCGAGAGCGGCGCCGAGATCAGCCGGGGCCACGTCCCCCCCTGGTCCGTGGCCGTCACCGCCACCCGGCCGAGAGCGTTCGCCGGCGGCACGTTCGGCCTGCCCTGTGTGCTGGTCATCAAGCGCCTGACCGAAGGCGAGCGCCACGACAAGGGCGCCCTGAACGACATCCTCCGTGACCACGGGTCGACCGTCTGATGCCCGATCTCCTCGCCCGCACCGAGGAGCTGTGCGCCATCCCGTCGCTCAGCCGCGACGAGGCCACCATCACCGACCACCTCGACGGGCTGCTGGCCGCGGTACCGGGCCTGGAGCGGACGCGGGTGGGGGACAACCTGGTGGCTCGGACCGACCTGGGCCGGCCCCTGCGGCTGGTCCTCGCCGGCCACACCGACACGGTCCCGGCCAACGGCAACGCCGCCCCCCGCCGCGAGGGCACGACCCTCTGGGGCCTGGGCACGGCCGACATGAAGGGCGGCCTGGCGGTCATGGTCGAGCTGGCCCTGGCCGTGCCCGAACCGGCGGTGGACGTGACCTACGTGTTCTACGCCCGGGAGGAGATCGCGGCGAAGGAGAGTGGGCTGGAAGAGCTCTTCGTCGAGCGCCCCGACCTCCTGGAGGGAGATGTCGCCATCCTGGGTGAGCCCACGGACGGCGAGGTCGAGGCCGGCTGTCAGGGGACCTTGCGCCTCGAGGTCACCTTGGCCGGGGAGCGGGCCCACTCGGCTCGACCCTGGATGGGGCGGAACGCCGTCCACCGTCTGGGGCCGCTGCTGAGCCTGCTGGACGCCCACGAGCCTCGCCAACCGGTGATCGAGGGCCTCCGGTTCCGCGAGGCCCTGCAGGCGGTGGGCGTCAACGGCGGTGTGGCCACCAACGTGATCCCGGACTCGGCCGTCGTCGGCCTGAACCACCGCTTCGCGCCGGACCGGACGCCCGAGGAGGCCGAAGCGTCGGTGCGGGACCTCCTGGCCCCGGTGCTCGAGGAGGGCGACACGATCGAGCTGGTCGACGTGGCGCCGGGCGCAGCCCCGTCCCTGGACCATCCCCTCCTGGTCGCACTGGTCGAGCGCAGCGGGCTCGGGGTCCGGGCCAAGTTGGGCTGGACCGACGTGGCCCGCTTCGCCGCCCGGGGCGTGCCGGCGGTGAACCTGGGGGCGGGCGACTCCTCGCTGGCCCACAACAGGAACGAGCGGGTCGAGGGCGATCGCCTGGACATCAGCTACCGGGTCCTGCACGACCTGATCACCGCCGGCCCCTGAGGCCGGCGATGCGTCGCCTCAGAGGCGGCGCATCACCGTCACGACCTTGCCGTAGACGACGACCTCGTCGTCGCGGAACACCATCTCCGAGAGGTGCTCGTTGGCCGGCTCCAGCACGATCTGGCCGTCGCGCCGGTTGTACGTCTTGATGGTGGCCTCGTCGCCCGGGATGCCGGCGACGACGATCTCGCCCCGCTCGGCGGTGGTCTGGGCCCGGGTGACGACGTAGTCGCCGTCGAAGATGCCGGCGTCGATCATGGAGTCCCCACGGACCCGCAGCATGAAGAGGTCGCCGTCCCCGGTGAGGTCGGCGGGCAGCGGGTAGACCTCCTCGACGTTCTCCTGGGCCAGCACATCGGTGCCGGCGGCGACGTCGCCGACCAGCGGGACGTGACGCACCGGGCGCCGCTCGTGACCGCCCGCACCCGAGTTCGGGTCGTAGCGGACCTCGATGGCCCGGGGCTTGGTCGGGTCCCGGTGCAGGTAGCCCCGGCGCTGCAGCGTGGCCAGGTGCGAGTGCACGGTGGAGGGCGAGGTGAGGCCCACGGCCTGGCCGATCTCCCGCACCGACGGCGGGTAGCCCCGCTCGGTGGTCTCGGCCTCGATGAAGTCGAGGATCTGGCGCTGACGGTCGGTCAGCTCCTTCTTCTTGGGTGTGTACTTGGCTGCAGGCACGGGAGGCTCCTGGAGGGGGCAGGCGACGAACAGGTGTTTGTGACGGTAGCACCCCGACAGGGGTGTGACAAACATTTGTTCGTCCGGCCTTGACAGCGAACAGTCGTTCGTGGTTGGGTGCAGGAGCGAACAGTCGTTCGTGTCACACCCCCCGAGGAGAATCTCGTCCATGGCTCTCGCACTGGTTGACACCCACCCCCGACCGGCCCTCCGGCTGCTCCAGGGTGGGCTCGACGCGGGACCTGCGCCGGCGGTGTACCGGCGTCGTCGGATGATGGCCCTGATCCTGGCCGTGGCGTTCGTGGTGGTCGCCATGACCGGGCTCCGGGCCGTCGTCCTGTCGACGGGGATCTTCGACGGCCGCCCACTCAGCGCCGCCGACGTTTCCACCCCGGTGCCCGCCGGTGGCGAGACCCTCCTGGTCCAGCCGGGCCAGACCCTCTGGACCATCGCCCGCGACCTGCAGCCCTCGGGCGACGTCCGTCCCCTGGTGGACGAGCTGGCCGCGCTCAACGGTGGGGCGACGCTCGAGGCCGGGCAGAACCTGGTTCTGCCCGGCTGACGAGCCGCCCTGCCGTGCAGCGCGGGGAGGAGTTCGCCGGCAAGTTGGTGGGGGTGACCGCGGGGTGAGATCCCGGATGATCGGGCCCCTTCGTGGCGTCGGTGTCGTTCTCCCGGCGGCAACGAGCCCGGGGCGGGGAGTACCGTTCCCGGCCGTGCGGTGCCCGGCGTGTTCCTCCCTCGACGACAAGGTGGTCGACAGTCGGACGACCGACGACGGCACGGCGGTGCGCCGGCGGCGGGAGTGCCTCGAGTGCGCCACCCGCTTCACCACCTTCGAGCGCCTCGAGGAGGCGCCCCTGGTCGTGGTCAAGTCCTCGGGCGACGAGGTCCCCTTCGACCGGGCCCGGATCGTCGCCGGCGTGGCCCTGGCCGCCAAGGGGCGCCCGGTCGAGCCCGCGACCATCGACGCCCTGGCCGCCGACGTCGAGGACATCGTCCGCCTGGAGGGCACGCAGGTGACCAGCGAGCGCATCGGTCGCGCCGTGCTCGAGGCGCTGGCTCGCATCGACGGCGTGAGCGCCCTGCGCTTCGCCAGCGTCTACAAGGGCTTCGACGACCTGGCCGACTTCGAGCGCGAGATCGGCCTCCTCACCAAGAACTAGGCGTCCGTCAACGCCGGAGGTACCGGAGGAAGAGCATGCCGTCGTGCTCGAAGACCCGTTCGAGGGCCAGGTGGCGCAGCGCGGGCGGTGCGGAGTTGACGATCCGGCGGGAGTCGCCGCCGGCCAGGGTCGGGGAGAGGCTGATGCACCACTCGTCGACGAGGTCGAGGTCGACCAGGCCCCCGTTCATCGACGGCCCCCCTTCGCCGAGCACCACGGTCGCCCCCCGCCGTCGCAGCTGACGCAGGGCGTCGGTCAGGTCGACGTTCGTCTCGCCGGCCACGAGGATCTCCGCCACCGCCTCGACCTCGTCACGCCGGTTGGTGGGTGCGGCTTCGGCCGTGATGACCAGCGGCCGTTGGTCGCCGGGATCGGTGAACATCTCGAGGCTGAGGTCCACGCTGAGCTGACCGGTGACGACCGCGAGGCGGGGCGTGGCCGACTGTCCCCGCTCCCGGCGGGCCTCCCGGCTCGCCTCGCTGACCCGGGGGGCGCTGTAGCGCTCGGCGTTGGCGGTCCGGGCGGCGACGAGGATGATGTCGGGCACGGCCCGGACGGCCCGGAACATGATCTTGTCGCCCTCGCCCCCCAACCCGCCGGAGACCCCGTCGACGACGGCCGCGCCGTCGATCGACTCGATCATGTTGACCAGGACGAAGGGCCGGTCCTCGGGCGGCTCGCGTGGCAGGGAGGCGTGCACCGCCTCCGGGTCGGCGTCGTCCACGAGCTCGGGAAGCAGCTGGCGCATGGGGCGGAAGGTAGCCCTGTGGACCGCCGACCCAGAACTGTGGACACAGACGGAGAAATCCACAGCCCGCGCACTTCAGTTCCACAGGCAGGTTCCCTAGGGTGAGGCGGCTGCAGCGCAGCGGTCGGATTCAGGTGGTTGGCGTTCGCGGCCCCGGCGGGTCGGGCGCGGCTTTTGGGGCGGTGGAGGATCACCCAGCCCACACGGGAAGGGGGAGTCAGCATCGCCCTGTACCTGACCGCTGCGCTGCGGCCGTTTTCGTCGGGTGGGGGAGGCGGCGAAGATTTCTTCGCTCAGCCGTTGACGTGGGCGACTCACGCTGCTGTAATTACGCCCCTGTCACCCACCCGCACCTGAACCAGATGTGGTGGTGGTAGGGGGAAGAAGTCCGGGGTTCGGCACTAGATGTGGGGCACAGGTGGTGCGTCTACAGCCGTCGGGACTGCACTTCGGGACCCCTAGCATCGACCACTGGAGGACCCACATGGCTCTTGCCCCCGAGCAGACCCGCATCGGCATCCGCCGCCACTTCACGACCGAGGGGACCCACCCCTACGACATGGTCGACTGGGAACGGCGTGACGCGCGGATCACCAACTTCCGGGACGGCACGGTCGCCTTCGAGCAGACCGACGTGGAGTTCCCGACCACCTGGTCGCTGAACGCCACCAACATCGTGGCCCAGAAGTACTTCCGGGGGACGCTGGGCACCGCCGAGCGCGAGTGGTCGTTGCGCCAGGTCATCGACCGGGTGGCCGACACCATCACCGAGTGGGGTGCCCGGGACGGCTACTTCGTCGACACCGACGAGGCCGAGACCTTCAACGCCGAGCTCAAGTACCTGCTGGTCAACCAGAAGGTGGCCTTCAACAGCCCGGTCTGGTTCAACATCGGGGTCCAGGGCGTGCCGCAGCAGGCCAGCGCCTGCTTCATCCTCTCCGTCGACGACAAGATGGACTCCATCCTCAACTGGTACGTCGAGGAGGGCACGATCTTCAAGGGCGGCTCCGGGGCCGGCATCAACCTGTCCCGCATCCGCTCCAGCCAGGAGCTGCTGAAGGGCGGCGGCACGGCCAGCGGCCCGGTCAGCTTCATGCGGGGCGCCGACGCCTCGGCCGGGACGATCAAGTCC
>DATDAH010000152.1:0-29244 GCA_036525535.1 Acidimicrobiales bacterium | reverse complement strand
ATGGAGCAGGGCCGCGGCCAGGACCGGGGTCGTGGCTCGCGCCCCGAGCTCGGCGTCGACCTTGCGGGCCACGGCCGCCGAGTGGCGCCGGTCGACCCGGGCCAGGCGCGTCCACAGCTCCTGTTCGGCCTCGGTCAGCTGCTCCCGGGCCCAAGCGTCGTCGACGGCGCTCGCGCCGATCGGCAGCAGCGAGGCGAAGAAGCGCCGCACCAGGTGCAGCACTCGTTTCACAGCACCTCGATCAGGCGTGCTCGATGCAGAAGCGGCTGGCGGGAACGGCTTCGAGCCGGGCCTCGGGTATGGGCTTCTGGCAGCGCTCACAGAGCCCGTACGTGCCCTCGTCGAGCTTGGTCAGGGCCTGTTCCACGGCGTCCAGCTGGTCCCGCAGGGAGGCGGCCAAGGCCTGAGCCTCGCCCTGCTCAGCGGCCACCTGACCGGAGTCGGCGAAGTTCTCGTCGAACGCCTCGTCCGGTTCGCTGAGCTGTTCGAGCAGCTGCTCGCGCTCCTCCTCGAGTGAGGCGCGAACCGTCGACTCCACAGGATCGGCCATCAACGGACCCTACCCCGCGGTCGAGGCCTTGGCGCGGGGATGGGCGGCGGCGTACACGGCGAAGAGCCGCTCGACCGACACCCCCGTGTAGATCTGCGTGGTGCTGATGGAGGCGTGGCCCAACAGCTCCTGGACGGCCCGGATGTCGGCGCCGTGGTCGAGCATGTGGGTGGCACAGCTGTGGCGCAGGGCATGGGGGCTGAGCGTGCGTTCGAGACCGGCCCGGCGACCGTGCTCGGACACGATGCCCCAGGCCCCCTGCCGGGTCAGGCGTCCGCCACGCTGGTTGAGGAAGACCGCCTCCTCGTCCCCCCGGCGGGCCCACCGGGCGGGCGCCATCGCCGGTCGGCCTCCGGTGTCCAGCCAGTCGACCAGCGAGGCCCGGGCCAGGCGGCCGAGGGGGATGACCCGTTCCTTGCTGCCCTTGCCGAGCACGCGGACGAGGGCGTCGCCGAGGTCGACATCGCCGAGGCAGAGACCGACCAACTCGGCGATGCGCATGCCGGTGCCGTAGAGCACCTCGAGGATGGCCCGGTCCCGTCGGGCCACGGGGTCGGTGCCGGCCACGTCCAGGAGCGACTCGACCTCCGCCTCCGAGAGCCCCTTGGGGAGCCCACGGGGGACACTCGGCGGCTCGACGTCCGCCGCCGGGTCCACCAGAAGGAGGCCTTCAGCCGCCGCGAACGCGTGCAGCGAGCGCACGGCGACGATGGCCCGGGCCATGGTGGCCGGGGCCTTGCCGGCCTCGCGCAGCACGGCGACGTAGGCCTCGACGTCCCCGGGCGTCACCTCCGCCAGGCCCGTGCCCCGCTCGTGCAGCCAGCCCGCGTAACCCTTCAGGTCCCGCCGGTAGGCGGTCAGCGTGTTCACCGACCGTCCCTTCTCGGTGGCCAACCAGGTCAGGTACTCCTCCATCTCGAGAGGCAGGACCAGGGTCGATGCCGTCACGCCAGGTGTTCTCTCGCCATCAGCAGCCCGATGACGGTCTTGGCGTCGACCAGCTCGCCGGCGGCGACCAGGGCGGGGACATCATCGAGGCGGATGCGCTCGACGGTCATGTGCTCCTCTTCCTCGCCCTGCCGGTCATCGGGGACCGGGGCGAGCTCGGTGCCGAGGAACACATGGGACAGCTCGTCGCTGAACCCGATCGAGTTGTAGAACTCGGCCAGCTTCACCAGGCGACCGGCCGTCAGCCCCACCTCTTCGGCCAGCTCGCGATGGGCGGTGAGCTCGGGGGCCTCGCCGGCGACGTCCCGCTTGCCGGCGGGGATCTCGAGGATCTCCAAATCCACCGCGGCCCGGTACTGGCGCACGAGCACGACCTCGTCGCCGTCCACGGGAACCACCGCGACCGCGCCCGGGTGGTGGACCATGTCCCGCTCGAAGGTGGCCCCCGACGGCGACACGAAGGTGCCCTGGACCACGGAGATGACCGCGCCCGACCAGACCTCCCGCTCGCCCCGCTTGGTGAACGGGCTCACGAGCTCAGCCCGCGGGCTGGCTGACGGCCTCGGGCTCGAACAGGTGCGGGCGCCGACCCTCGGAGCGCTCCAGTGCGGCGCCGACGAACTCCCGGAACAGCGGGGCCGGGCGGTTGGGACGGCTCTTCAGCTCCGGATGGGCCTGGGTGGCGATCCAGAACGGGTGGCCCGGCAGCTCGATGAACTCGACCAGGCGCCCGTCGGGGGACTCGCCCGAGCAGAGCAGGCCGCCTTCTTCGAACCGGGTCCGGTACCGGGGGTTGAACTCGTAGCGGTGCCGGTGACGCTCGGAGACGACGTCCTTGCCGTACGCCCGGGCCACCTGCGAGTCGGGGACGAGCTTGGCCACGTAGGCCCCGAGGCGCATGGTGCCGCCCTTGTCGGTGACGTCGCGCTGGGCGTCCATCAGGTCGATCACGGCGTGCGGGGTGGCGGCGTCGAACTCGCTGGAGTTGGCCCCCTCGAGGCCGAGCACGTCGCGGGCGTATTCGATCACCATCGTGTGGAGGCCGAGACACAGACCCAGGCAGGCGATGCCCTCCTCACGGGCGTACCCGGCCGCGGCGATCTTGCCCTCGATGCCCCGTTCGCCGAAGCCGCCGGGGATGACGATGCCGTCGAGGTCCTTCAGGCGCCCGGCGCCGAGCAGGCCTTCGACCTCCTCGGCCGAGATCAGGTCGATCTCGACCTTGGCCCCGTGGGCGAACCCGGCATGGTTCAGTGACTCGATGACCGAGAGGTAGGCGTCGGGCAGGCTGGTGTACTTGCCGACCACGCCCACCCGCACCGTGCGATCGGCGGCGTGGACCCGGTCGACCAGGGTCTCCCATTCGGTGAGGTCGACCGGACGGTCGTCGAGCCGCAGGATCTCGCAGACGACGGCATCCATGCCCTCCTCGTGCAGGACCAGAGGCACGTCGTAGAGGCTGTCGGCGTCGGCGGCGTTGACCACGGCACGGACCTCGACGTCACACAGGTTCGAGATCTTGCGCTTGAGGTCGGTGGAGATCTCGTCCGCGCTCCGGCAGACGATGACGTCGGGCTGGATGCCCCGGCTGCGCAGCTCGGTCACGGAGTGCTGGGTCGGCTTGGTCTTCTGCTCCCCGGCCGGGCCGATGAGCGGCACCAGGGTGAGGTGGACGTAGCACACGTTGTCCCGGCCGACGTCGAGGCGGAACTGCCGGATGGCCTCGAGGAACGGGAGGATCTCGATGTCGCCCACGGTGCCGCCGACCTCGGTGATGACGACGTCGACGTCGTCGGTGGCCAGCACCTTGATGCGACGCTTGATCTCGTTGGTGATGTGCGGGATGACCTGGACCGTCTTGCCCAGGTAGTCGCCCCGCCGCTCGGCGGCGAGCACGGACTGGTAGATCGAGCCCGTCGTGGCGTTGGAGTCCCGCGTCAGGCTCTCGTCGATGAAGCGCTCGTAGTGGCCCAGGTCGAGGTCGGTCTCACCCCCGTCGTCGGTGACGTACACCTCGCCGTGCTCGAAGGGATTCAGGGTCCCCGGGTCGACGTTGATGTAGGGGTCGAGCTTCTGGATCGTGACCCGTAACCCTCGGGACTTGAGGAGGCGGCCCAGCGAGGCTGCCGTGATCCCCTTGCCCAGTGAACTGGCCACACCGCCCGTTACGAACACATGCTTCGCCACGGGAGATGGACGGTAGCATCGCCCGACCGGGACCGGGCGGACCCCGCTCGGGAATCCCCCGCCGCCGCCCGTGACCGACGCCTCCCCCGCCCCCGCCGACGCCCCCGATCGAGCGGCCCTCGCCAAGTCGGCCACCGTCCGGCGGGACCTCCTCTGGCTCGGTGCGCTGACCCTGGCGCTGCGCCTCCCGACCTTCTTCGCCACCAAGCACCTGACCTTCGACGACGGCGTCTTCGGCGCCTCGGCGGTGGCCATGCGCAACGGCGGCGTCCCCTTCCGGGACGTCTTCTCCAGCCAGGGCCCCCTCTTCCTGCCCCTGGTCTGGATCGCCGACACCCTGGGCCTGCACACCCTCGACGGGCCCCGCCTGCTCGGCCTCGCGTCCGGTCTCGCCTTGGTCATCGTGATCTACCTCGCGGGCCGCGAGCTGGGCGGGACCACCGGCGCCCGCATCGCAGGGGGCCTGGCGGCGGTGACCGGCAGCAGCATCGCCGTCACCGGCTCCATCGCCGCCGACGGTCCGGCGATGGCGCTGGCCTCGACCGCCGTGCTCATCGCCCTGCGCTACCGGCGAGACCCTTCGACCGGTCGGGCGGTCGCCATGGGCGTGGCCCTCGGCGCGGCCATCATGGTCAAGGCCCTGGTCCTGCCGGCCGCGGTCCCCGTGGGCCTGATCCTGCTCTGGGGCCGCCGGCCCAAGGACTGGTTCGCGGCAGTGGGAGCTGCGTTTGCGGTGGGCGCCGGGCTGTCGTTCCTGTGGGGCTTCGCCGACGTCTGGGACCAGTCGGTGACCTACCACCTGGACGCCCCGGGCGGGGCCACGCCCGTCGCCAACGTCAAGAAGCTGATCAGCACGATGACGACCCGGGACGTGGCCCTGGTGGCCACGGGCCTGCTGGCGCTGGTCGTCGGCCTCCTCCGCCGGAGCGGGAAGGCCATCGGCGAGGACGAAGAGGACCGTCCGGATCAGGGGGTCGGCCCGGCGGTGCCCCTCCTGCTCTGGGCGTGGTTCGTCGCCATGTTCCTCGTGCTCGCCTTCGAGAACCCCATGTGGCGGCCCCACATCTCCGAGATGGTGCCGCCCTGCTGCCTCCTGCTGGCCTGGTACCGACCGCCCCTGAAGGCCACCGCCGTGGTCGCGGGGCTGGCCACCGTGTTCATGATCGTCACCTATGCCGGGCCCGCGCTCTTGTGGGCCGGCGGGTACGAGGGCGACGAGGCCGTGGTGGTGGACGCCCTGCGGGACCTGCCCGTGGGCGCGCTCGCCATCTCCGACGAACCGGGCCAGGTCTGGCGCTCGGGCCGTCGCACCCCCGACGAGCTGGTGGACGGCTCCGCCCTGCTCACGGAGACCGGCCGGGTCACCGCCGAGAGCGTGGCCGACGCCGCCGGCCGCGACGACGTCTGTGCCGTCGTGGTCTGGTCGAGCCGCTTCGGCGCCTTCGACGACCTCCCCGACCTCCTCGCCGCCGAGGGTTACGAGGTCGCCCAGCGCTTCGACGACACGAGGGTCCTCTACCTCAAGGCCGACTGCGACCCCTCGGGCCGTCAGGCGTCGACGAGCTCGGGCTCGACGGGATCGGGGTCGTCGATCTCGGCCTTCCAGGGGGGGTCCTCGGTGCGGAGGACGAGGTAGACGAGCGAGGCGTTCATCACCCCCAGCATCAGGCCGGGGACGGCGATGCCGGAGTCGTTGAAGGCGAAGCCGAGGGTGGCCGCGATGACGAAGCCGACCCGGGCGGCCCGCTCCTGGGGGATGACCTCCTGAAGGCGCTGCAGCCGGCCGGGGGCCCGCCAGATGAGGTAGAGGATGAAGGCGAAGACGACCGGGAGCATGAGGGTCCACTCCGAGGACGCCAACACGTCGACGTTGGCGGCCAGCTTGCGGAACACGACCGTCTCGAAGGCGCCGAAGCCGTCGTTGCCGATGTCCTCGAACAGCCGGCCCAGGTGGCTGCGGCTCTCCTCGGGCCGAGCGAGGTCGATGAAGCCGGCGACCAGGAACACGACCAGGGTGCCGAGGCCCACGAGGACAGCCGTACGCAGCCGGATGCGGATGCCGAGGAGCACGAAGGCGACACCGGCGAGGGTGGGGACCAGCGTGAGCGCGCCGCCGACGTCGGAGCCCCAGAACGGCGACGCGTCGATGACCAGGACGGCCCCCAGCAGGCCCAGGGCCACGGCGATCCCGCGGCGCCCCCCGATGCGAGACGCGAGCAGGCCAGCGAGGATCGTGGCCGAAGCCGCCAGTTGGGCGAACGCCAGGTTGCCCAGGCCGGCGAAACGCCCGGCCACCGTGGGCGTGTAGCCGAAGACCGTGTTGAGCTGCAGGGGGGCGCCCACCAGCACGTCCAGACAGAGCACGCCGAGCATGAGGAACAGCACACCCAACAACGGATCGGCCGGCCACCGGCGCAGGAGGCGTTGGGCGGCGATGCCGAGCAGCGCGCCGCCGCCGATGAGGTAGGCCCAGAACGCCGGCGCCCCCCATTCGTGGAAGGGAAAGGCCCCGGCGATGTAGGTGAGCGGCAGGACCGCGAGGACGGCCAGGCTGGCCACCTCCACGGCCTGGCGGCCTCGGCCGGACTCCTGGTTCAGGGCGCGCACGGCGACGATCCAGAGCACCAGCTGGGCGACGACGAACAGCGTGGCGACCAGCGCCACCATGTCGTCGCGCCATTGGGCCTCGGCGTTGGCCCGCTCCAGCCAGTCCCGCCGCTCGACCGCCGTTCCACCGGTCTCGGAGCGCTCCCAGTGCCGCCCCTCCATCGAGTCCGGCCGCGGGATGTCGAGCAAGGAGAGGATCGTCGGGGCCACGTCGACGCTGGTCACGAAGCCGCTGCGTCGGGTCACCGCCGATTTCAGCAGGCCGGGCTCGACGCCGGGGGCCCGCAGGGCGGCGAGGGTGAGGTGATCGCTGCCGGTGGCCGGGTAGGGCCCGACCACCATGACCGCGTCAGTAGCGGGGTCGATGCGCTCCAGCAGCCGACCCAAGAGCTGGTCGGTGCGCTCCAGGGCCAGGCGGCGTTGGCGGGTCCGCTGCGCTCGCGTAGCCAGGGTCCGGTAGCTGTCGGCTCGCACCAGGTCCGACGCCTCGACCAGTACGACGGCGTCGTCGACCCAGGCCGAGTCGAAGGCCGCCACCACCTCCTGCTGGTCCAGGCGACGGCCGAAAGGCGCCTCCGGGTCGGGCTCGAGCAGGTCGTCACCGACGCGGCCCGCCGGCACCAGGCCCTCGGAGTCCATCAGGCTGATGACCGCCTGGCGGGCAAAGACGGTCTTGGACTCCTCGTTGGTGCCGTCGGCCGTGGCGATGACTGCCGCATGGGCCCCACCGTCGCCCAACGCATCGCCGAGGGCGCCCACCTCGGCACCGAAGTCGAGGCTGTCGTTGACGTCGTCCAGGGCGGGCAGGGCCAGGCTGAACAGCCCCGAGTCCACGGGTGTGCCCGTGCGCCGGGTGAAGATCTGCTCGGCCGGTTCCCCGAGGTAGCCCTCGCCGACTTCGAAGGCCAGGCCGTCGAAGTCCGGATCACCGTCGGCCCGGGTCCCGGCGTTGATGGTCGTGTAACCGTCGCCCGGAGTGGTCCGGCGGTCCACCGCCCGGGTGGAGAGGCCCCCGACGGCCGACTCGTCGAGCAGCGCGGACAGGTGCGGCAGGTCGAAGTCGTTGGCTTCGGCCCAACTGAGCGTCGGCACGGAGAAGACGAGGACCCGCTCGGCCCTGGGCACGGTGTCGGCCGACGCGGCGTCCGGCAGGACGGCCACCAGGGCCAGCCCGGCCAGGACCGTCAGGAGGATGCGCCTCATGAGGCGACCGCCGAGTTCCGGACCAGCGGTCCAGGCAACAGGTGCAATCCGCGGAGTCCTCCGTAGTAGAGGCCGCCGCCCACGATGCCGACGAGGCCCAGGGCGACCGCGGTGGCCACCCGGCCGTCCGGCGACCATGCGTCGACGGCCACCCATGCCCCCCCGGCCAGGACGGCGGCCAGCGCGGTTATGGCGGGCAGGGTGCGGGGCCACAGGGCCACCGGCTGGCGTCGCCGCAGACGCAGGGCCAGCCAGAGCGTGCCCAGCAGGAAACCGACCGTGTGGCCCAGGCCCAGGGCGAAGATGCGGGACGGTCCGTCGGTGAAGGGCGCGAGGGCGATCATCAGGGCGACGCCGACCACGGCCGACCCGATGGCCGCGATGGCCGGGGTCCGGCTGTCGTCGAGGGCATACCAGGCTGCGGCCAGCAGGCGGAAAGCGCCGTAGGCCGGCAGGCCGAGGGCCAGGCCGGCCACGCCCGCGGCCATCAGGGCCACGCCGTCTCCCGAGTCGGCTTGGCCGAAGGCCACGACCTCCATGGCCGGGCGAGCCAGGGCCACCATGAGCCCGGCGACCGGGAGGACCACGACGCCGAGAGACGCCAGCGCCCAGCGCATGGCCCGGCCGAAGCCGTCGAGGTCGCCCCGATCCACATCGTCGGCCAACTCGGGCTGGACGGTGGTGTGCAGCGGTTGGGCCAGGATCCCGTAGGGGGCCAGGAACAGGTAGAAGGCGACCCGGTACGAGACCACCCCGCCCTCGACACCGGCCCCGAGGACGATGGCGGCGCCCAACAGGAGAGCGGCTCCGCTGTGCTGGAGCACGGCCCAGCTGGAGAGGCCGAGGAGGCGACGGACGCCAGGGTCGCGTGGGGCCCACCGGGGCCTCAGCCGGAACCCGGTGCGCCACAGGGCCACCGTCGGGATGGCCACGAAGGCGGCCACACCCAAGGTCCCGCCGAGGCCGAGCAGCGCCGTCTCGCCTGTCGTCAGGTCGAGCCCGGGATCAGGTCCGGCCACGGCGTAGAAGATCAAAAGGGCGGACACCAGGACGACCGTGTTGCCGATCGGGGCCGCCGCCGGCAGGGCGAACACCCGCTTGGCGTTGAGGAGGGCGATCGCGCAGAATCCGATCGGATAGAGCAGCAGCTGCGGCAGGAACCAGCGCAGCAGGGAAGTCGCCAGCTCCTGCTGTTGGGCCGGGGCGTCGGAGGCCCGGGTCAACGCGTCGGCCAGCCAGGGGGCGGCGATCATCCCCACGACGGCGAGTGAGCCCAAGACGACCAGAGCCAGCCCGAGCACGCCACCGGCCTGGCGTTCGGCCTCAGGGCGCTGGTCGCGGGCGAAGAGATCGACGAAGGTCGGGACGAGCACGGCGGAGAGGGCGCCCGCCGCCAGCAGCTCGAAGACGACCGTCGGGAAGGTGTTCGCCGCCTCGAAGGTGTCCCCCAGCCAGGTCGTGCCCAGGACGGCGGCGACGACGAGGACGCGGGCCCCGCCGAGGACCCGGGAGGCGGCGGCCGCCGCCCCCATCCCGACCGCGGACCGGCCGACGGAGTTCGGGGCGGTCACGGGACCGTGGTCGTGGTCGGCGGCCCGGGCGGCGGCGGGGCGGCCGCATCGGCACCGTCGCCCACGCCGTAGTGCCCGATCTCGCCCGCCTGGGCGGCCAGGAGGGTGAGGATTGCGGTGGTGGGACCCTGGGCCAGGTCCAGGTCGTCCACCGTCGAGATCTGTCCCCGCAGCGTCGGTGAGCCGAGGATGGTGGCCAGTGAGTCACCTCGGTCCGGGCCGTTTTCTTCCTCCCGCCACACCTCGGCCACGACCACGGCGCCCGCCGACGCAGCCGCGGCGACGGCGAACGACTCGGTGTGGGCCGAGCTCTCGAGGGTGCTGGCTGGGCCGGACACGACCACGAAGAGGACCCGCCGGGTTCGGGGGGCGACCACGTCGGTCAAGGCCTCGTAGTCGACCAGGTCCAGAGCGCTGATCTCGTCGAGGGCACCGGTGCCGTCGTCGACCACCTCGACCGACGACGACAGGTCGGTGACGAGGAGGGAGGCCGCCCGGGTCTGGATCTCCTCGACGGTGGCCTCGGCGTCGAGGTCGACGACCTCGGCCAGCGCCGCCATCTGCTCGGGGTCCTCCAGGACCCACGAGCTGTCGACCGTGAGCACGCCCCGGACGGTCGAGCCGGCCTGGCCGAGCAGTTCGATCGTCCGGTCGACCGGATCCCGATCCACGCCTTCGTCGGTGACGACGACGGCCACGGTGTCGGTCAGCCGGCCGTCGACGGTGATGGCCGCGGCGTCGTTGGCGAACGCCTCGAGGTCGTCGACCTGGGCCTGGAGGGCGTCGTTGGCCGCCTGGCGCTCGTCCAAGTTGTCGCGGACCTCGTCGACCCGATTGCGCAGGCCCTCGACGATGGCGCGGTCGATGACCGTCGACCCGACGACGATGCCGATGGCCAACGCCAGGAAGACGGCCACGATGCTGACGATGTGGAAACGGAAGGAGATCAACTGAAGGCATCCCGGAGGCTGAGCCAGACGGCATCGATGAAGGTCTGGAGGGAGTCGGACACGGCGACCATCACGAGGATGACGGCCAGAGCGGCGGCGAGGAGCATGACGATGTCCCGGCGGCGGACCCGGCCCTCGTACAGCCGGCTCACCCCCTTGGCGTCGACCAGCGTCGGGCCGAGGCGGAGCCGGGTCAGGAAGGTGGAGGCCATGCCCGGACGACCCTTGTCCAGGAACTCGATCATGGTGGCGTGGGTGCCGACGGCCACGATCAGGTCGGCGCCGGCCTCGTGGGCCAGGATCATGGCCGCGTCCTCCGAGGTGCCCTCGACCACGAACTCCTCGTAGTCGACCCCGAAGTCCTGCAGCTCCTCGAAACCGGGGTTGTGGCCGCTGGGGTGGACGTGATGGATCAGGTCCTTGGCCACGTCCAGGGCCCCGGCCGTGACCGAGTCGAAGTCACCGATGATCACGTCGGGCTTCATCCGTTGCTCGAGCAGGGCGTCGGCCCCGCCGTCCACGCCGATGAGCACCGGCCGGTACTCGGCGATGTAGGGCCGGAGGGCCCGCAGGTCCTCCTTGTAGTCGTGGCCCCGGACCACGACCAGCACATGGCGGCCGTCGATCTTGGTGTGCAATGGCGGCAGGTTCAGGGGAGCGAAGGTCAGCTCCGCCTCACGGCGGACGTACTCCAGCGTGTTCTCGGCAAAGCGCTGCAGCTCGGCCCCGATGGTGCGCTTGGCCTCGTCGATGACCGTCTCGACGTCCTCCCGGGTCCGACGGTTCCCGGAGGCCACGATCTCGCCCCCGACACAGATGTCCCCCTCGGCCACGGTGATGGGCTGACCGTCCTCCAGGGTGTCGAGCAGCTCGGATCCCACCTCGTCGACGAGGGGGATTCCCGCCGCCAGGATGCGCAGGGGACCCTGGTTCGGGTAGCGCCCGGTCACCGACGGCCGGGCGTTGACGACCGCCGCCACGCGGGCGGCCACGAGGCCGTCCGCGGCCACCCGGTCGAGGTCGGCGTGGTCGATGACCGCGATCTCCCCTGGCTCCAGCCGCTTGATGAGGTCCTTGGTCCGCTTCCCCACCCGGGCGCGCCCCGCGATGCCCTGGGGTGCGGCTTTCTTGGCACGGCGCAGCATGGAAGGGATTTTCCGGTCCATCCGGGGGCAGGGACAGGGTGGCCCAGGGAGACGAAGACACCCGGACCCGGCCCACCCACGGTAGCGGACCCGCACCCGTACAGGCCCTCGGACCGGCGGTCGAAGCCAGAAGGACGGGCGGCGTCTCGGTCCTAGGGCTTGCGGCCGGCGCGGTCGAGGGCCCGCAGCGGAGCGACCTTGTCGATCACCGTGCTGAAGCTGACCGCCTCACTGACCAGGTTGAGGGCCAGGACGCCCAGGAACACGATGGTGCGGGTCATCGGGGCGGTGGCGATGACGACGCCGAGGCCGAGGACGCCGCCGAGGACGTTGGCGCCGACGTCGCCCAACATCATCTGCTCCCGCAGGTCGGGCCAGAGCAGGCCGGCGGCCGCCCCGGCGACGACCGCCACCCCCAGCAGCTCGGCGGGGGCGCCGGTGGCGATGACCAGCACGAGGAAGGCCAGGAGCGACACCTTCAGCGTCCGGCCGGGAGCCCGGTCGAAGAGGTTGGCGGCGTTGGCACAGAGGGCGATGACGGCGGCGTCGAGCAGCACGCGGCCCAGCGAGTCAGACCGTGGTCCCTGCACCGCCACGATCGCGACCGCGGCCCCGCCGAACAGCTTCAGCGAGCCGGTGGTGAACCGACCGTGACGCAGGGCGCCGAGGTGGCCGCTGAACCCACCGGACTCCCCCGTACCGGCCAGGTCGTCGAGCAGGCCGAGCAGGCCGAGGCCCAGGGCCAAGATCAGGACCGACGCCCGGGGCCCGTCGGTGACGGCGTTGGGCTCCCAGTCCAGCGACTCCCCCACCTGCAGCGCCGTCTCGGAAGCCAGCACCGCCAGGGGCAGGACCAGCCCGACCGCGGTCGGGATGAACTGACCCCGGTGGTTCTCGCGGGCGAAGATCGGGGCGGCGAAGGTGGGACGCAGCATCAGCCAACCGCCGAAGCCCGCGGCGCAGCCGCCGAGGAAACCGAGGAACACCGTCACCTGGCCGTCACCGGATGGCGCGTCGGGCCGCGGCTTCGCCCAGCAGCTCGTCGGCGTGCTGGCGGGCGGTGGCCGAGTCGGGCTGGCCCGACAGCATGCGGGAGAGCTCGACGATGCGCTCGTCGCCTTCGACGGGCCGGGCCTGGGTGGCCGTGCGCTCGCCGGTGACCTGCTTCTCGATCGTCACCTGGGCGTCGGCGAAGGCAGCCACCTGCGGGAGGTGCGTGACGACGAGGACCTGGTGCTCGTCGCCCAACTCCGCCAGGGCGGCGGCCAGGGCCAAGGCGGTCGTCCCGCCGATGCCGGCATCGACCTCGTCGAAGACGAGCGTGGGCGGGGCCTCGGTGGTGACCAGGCGAAGGGCCAGCATGGTCCGGGCCAGTTCGCCGCCCGAGGCCACCTTGGCCAGCGGCTGGGGGGGCGATCCCGGGTTGGCGCTGAACTGGATTGTGACGTCGTCACCGGGGTCGGCGCCGACGTCGATCGCCAGGCGGGCGTTCGGCATGGCCAGCTCCTGCAGACGGGTCACCGCGGCGTCGGCCAGCGCGGGGGCGGCGGCCCGGCGGGCCCGGCCGACCTTGGCTGCGGCCTCGCCCATCGCCTTCTCGGCCCGCGCCCGGCGCTCGTCCAACGCGGCGGCCCGTTCCTCGTGGGACTCCAGCTCGCTCAGGCGCGCCGCGGTCTCGGCCCGGAACTCCAGGACCTCGCCCAGGGTGTCGCCGTACTTCCGGCGCAGCTCGGACAGCAGGTGGCGGCGTTCCCGGACGACAGCCAGCCGCTCGGGGTCCGGCTCGATGGTCTCCGCCGCGTCCCGCAACGCGGCGGCCACGTCCTCCAGATCCGCCTGCAGACCGACCAGTCGCCCCGCCAGGCCCTTGAACGGCGCCCGGTCGGCCAGCGTGGCACCCGCGGCGGCGAGCCGGTCCCTCGCCGCGTCGTCGCCCAGCAGCAGGTCGGCGGCGCCTTCCGCGGCCTCCCGGTGGGCCACGGCGTCGCCGAGGCGGTCGCCCTCGGCCTCCAGCTCCTGGTCCTCGTCGGGACCGGTGATGGCGGCGGCGTCGATCTCGGCCACCTGGAACCGGAGCAGGTCGAGCTCCCGGGCCCGGGCCCGGTCGTCGCCGCCGAGATCGGCGAGGGCCACCTCGACCTCTCGCAGCTCGGCCCGCGCTGCCTCCAGGCCGGACAGATCGATGTCGCCGAAGCGGTCCAAGGCGGCCCGCTGGGCCGGGCCCTGGAGCAGGGACTGGTGGGCGTGCTGGCCGTGCAGGTCGACCAGGAGCTTTCCCGCCTCGCTGAGGGCGGAGGCGGTGGCCAGCCGACCGTCGACGTACGCCCGGCTCCGCCCGTCGGACGGAATGACCCGGCGCAGCACGATCTCGTCGTGGCCCGAGACGAAGCGACCTTCGACGATCGCCTCCTCACCGGCCGGGCCCACCAGCACGGGATCGGCCCGGCCACCGACGAGGAGGTCGACGGCCTCGACCAGCAGCGTCTTGCCTGCTCCGGTCTCACCCGTGAGGGCAGTCATGCCGGGGCCCAGCACCAGCTGAAGGCGGTCGATGACACCCAGGTTCTCGACGGCCAGCTCAGCCAGCATCAGCCGCTCACCGGTCGGCCAGGCCGAACTTGGACTTCAGGATCTGGTGGAAGTCCCGGGCCCCGAAGGTGACCAGCAGGGCGGCATGGCTCGAGGCCACGCACTCGATGGCGTCACCGTCGACCAGGTCGACCACCGGCTGGCCGTCGACGGAGAGCGTGGCCGGGCGGTGACCCTGGACCTCGAGGCGGACCTCCTCGTCGGCGTTGAGCACCAGCGTCCGGTCGAAGAGCATGTGCGGCGAGACCGGGGTGAGCAGGAGGGCCCGGTGGTCGGGCGCCACGATCGGGCCCCGGGCCGACAGTGAGTACGCGGTCGATCCCGTGGGGGTGGCCACGATCAGGGCGTCGGCGGCGTACGTGGTGAAGAACTCACCGTCGAGGTCCACCCCGAGCCGCACGGTGTGGCCCGCGGCCGTCCGCTCGAGTACGGCCTCGTTGAGCGCGACCCAGCAGCGCTTGTCGCCGGCCGCCCCCTGGGCCAGGCGCACCTCCAGCAGCATGCGCTCCTCGGTGCGGTAGTCGTCGGCGAAGAAGCGCTCCAGGGAGCGGGACAGGTCGGCGGGATCGATCTCGGTGAGGTAGCCCAACTGGCCGAAGTTCACGCCGAGGACGGGCACGTCGTGGGCCGCCACCAGGCTGACCGTGCGCAACATCGTGCCGTCGCCACCGAGGCTCACCACGAGATCCAGGCCCTCGCCGAACCAGTCCTCGGGTACGCCGCGGTCTTCGAGCCCGGCCAGGTGGGCGTCGGGCTCGGGCAGCTCGACCTCGTGACCCCGATCCCCGAGCCAGGAGGCGACGTCCCGGGTGACGGTGGCCGCCTCCTCCCGCTGGTGATGCAGGACCAACCCGACCTTCGCCATCAGCCGGCCTCGGGGGCGCGGGCGTGGACCAGGAACTCGACGTTGCCGGCGCCACCCTTCAGGGGAGAGGTCATCTCCCCCATGATGACGGCTCCGCGGCCGGTGAGCGCGTCTCGAACGTCGGCCAGCGCCGCCGCCCGCACCTCCGGGTCCCGGATGACCCCCTTGCCCCGGCTGGCCTCGGCCCGCCCGACCTCGAACTGGGGCTTCACCAGTAGGACCAGATCGCCTCCCGGGCGGACCAGAGCGAGCAGGGCGTCGAGCACGGTCCGCAGCGAGATGAACGAAAGGTCACCGACGATGAGATCGACCGGCCCACCCAGTTCCTCGAGGTCGATGGTCCGGATGTCCGTTCGCTCCCGAACGGTGACCCGAGGGTCCTCCCGCATCCTGGGGTGGAGCTGGCCCCGGCCCACGTCGACCGCAATGACCGAGGCACAGCCCCGCTGGAGCAGGCAGTCGGTGAAACCACCCGTCGAGGACCCGGCATCCAGGGCCCGGCAGCCCTCGACGGCCACGGTGAACCCGTCCAGCGCGGCATCGAGCTTCTCGCCGCCGCGGCTGACGAAGCGGGGTGGGTCACCGAGGATGAGCACCGGCTCACCCGGGTCGACCATGCGGGCCGGCTTGGTGGCGATGGCGCCCCCCACCGTCACCTTGCCCGCCTCGATCAGGGCATGGGCCTGCTGGCGGGAGTCGACCAAGCCCCGCCGGACGAGGTCGAGGTCGAGCCGCCGGCGGGCAGCCAGCTACCTGGCCGCCGGCTTCTTGGCCGCGGGCTTCCTGGCCGCCGGCTTGCGGGCGGCCGGCTTCTTGGCCGCCGGCTTCCTGGCCGCCGGCTTCTTCGTCGCCTTCTCGACGGCGGCGACGCGCTTGGCCAGGGCGTCGACATCGGCTTGGGCCGCGGGCTGGATCTTGACCAGCTGGTCCCTGACCTCGCTGCGGATCCGCTCGGACAGCGCCTCGCTCGACTTGCGGGAGCGCTCGACCAGGTCCTTCACCGCGGCCTGGGCGTCCTCGGCCCTGACCTCACCGGCCTTGACGAGATCCTTGACGATCTCTTCGGCCTTCTCTCGGGTCACCTGGGCGTAGGACACACCCGCGTCCAGGTACTTGCGTACGACATCGATGGCAGCCACGGCGTGAACGCTATCGCCGTCCCCGGCCCCGACCGCCGTGGGCGGCGGCTCAGTCCTCGGCCAGGCCTTCTTCGACCAGCCATCCCCGAGCCACCGTCCGCGGGTCTTCGTCGTCCTCGATGATGCGAGCGACCAGGTCACGAAGGGTGTCGATGTCCAGCGCCGCCGCCACGGGAGCGAACAGGTCGTCCAGCCCGGAGGCCATGTCGTAGGTGTCCTGCCGGATCGTCACCGACGGCTGCTCAGCCACGAAGGCGCCGAGGTCGTCGTTGAGGAAGGTGACGTCGGCGTCGGCCAGCCGGACGTTCAGGCGGTCGACGAGGGCGAAGGGGCAGAAGGTCCCCTCCTCGGTCAGCTCGATGATCTCGCTCGGTGAGACCGGGTTGACCAGGCGGGGTCGGATGCGGACGTCGGCGGCATCGGCCAGGGCGCTCAGCCCGGAGGAGTCGAGCGGCTGATCGAGGGCCGAGACGCAGACCTTGAGGGCTTCGTCCGGGTCCTCCAGCGCCGCGGCGAGCGCACTGAGGTCGACGATGCCCCGCTCCTCGATGACAGCCGGCGAGGCCACGATGCCGATGCCGGTGTCGGCTGGAGCCGGTGGCAGCCAGACGATCCCGTTCTCCTCCAGGTCCTCGTCCCGCACGTCCTCGTACAGCTGCTCGGGGTCCGCGCTCGGACCGATCTCCCGCAGCAGGGCCAACCAGCCCGTGCCCGTGGTCTCCCAGTACAGGTCGATCAGGCCGGCCAGCTGGGCGTCGCGGGTGGTCTGGGTGTCTCCCAGGTTCAGGTCGTCGGTGACGTCGGCGCCGGCGGCCACAAGCGTCTCGGTGGCGATCCAGCCCAGCAGGAGGTCGACGGGTCGGGACTGGCTGCCGACGGCGATGGGCAAGCCGTCGATCGCCTCGTCGACCTCCGTGGTCCAGGTGAGGGCATCCGCGGGGCGGGTGGGTTCGGACTCGGGCACGTCCGACGCGCAGGCGGCGAGCAGCCCGGCCACCAGCAGCATCCCCACGACGGGGACGGCGCGCCTCAACGGCTCAGCTCCTGATCGACGAGGCCGGCCAGGTCGGCGGCGACGAGGTCGGGCTCGGGTAGGACGGGGAGATCGGTGGTCACACCACTGAGAACGAGGGCGAAGCGGTAGCCGAGCGCGAGGGCGAAGCGTCCGTCGGTGTCGGCCCGGTCGCCCACCATCACCCCGTGGGCACCCACCCGGGCCCGCACGAGGTCGGCCATGGCCTGGTAGGGCTTGCCCGCCACCTCCGCATGGACCCCCGACGCCGTGCTCACTGCGGCCAGGATGGCCCCTCCGCCGGGGATCAGACCGTCAGGGGTCGGATAGGTGGCGTCGTCGTTGGTGGCCAGGAGCCGGGCACCGGTCCGCACGGCGGTGCTGGCGGCTTGCAATCGGTCGTAGTCGAAGTCGCGGTGGAAGCCGACCACGACCACGTCGGCCTTCCCGTCCCGGACAGTGTGCACGCCTCGCGCGGCCAAGGCCTCGTCGACACCCGGTCCGGCACAGACCAGCGCCACCTCGCCGGGCTGCACGAGCTCGGCTGCGGCCATGGCCGACGTCAGCACCGCTCCCGCCGCCGCGATGCCCTGGCGGGCCAGCTTGGCCTCGACCTCCCCCACCGGGACCGAGGAGTTGTTGGTCACGAAGACCACCGACTCCCCGCTGGCCTGGAGCCGCCCGACGGCGTCGGACGCCCCCGGGATGGGCTGGTCCCCGAGCCAGACCACGCCGTCGAGATCCAGCGCCCAGGCCACGGCGGCATGTTCGCACGACCGGACTGCCCAGTCCGATCCCGCGCCTGCCACGATGGGCCCCATGGCGCGCTTCGAGCCCTTCCGGGGTCTCCGCTACGACGACGAACGGCTCGACTACGGCGAGGTCACGGCTCCGCCCTACGACGTGATCGGCGACGCCGAGCGGGCCGAGCTGGGGGCCAAGGACCCCCACCAGGCCGTCCACCTCGACCTCCCGCTCGACGACGGCGACACCAGTCGGTACGACGTGGCCTGTCGGACCCTGGGTGAGTGGCGGGACCAGGGTGTCCTGATCCAGGACGAGGACCCGTCCTTCTACGTCTACCGCATGGGCTACAAGGACGACACGGGTCGCCTGCGCCAGACGGCGGGCGTCATCGGGGCCCTGGAGCTGGCCCCGCCCGGTACCGGCGGCGTGCTCCCCCATGAGCAGACCACGCCGAAGGCCAAGAGCGACCGGCTGGAGATGCTGCGCTACTGCAAGGCCAACCTCTCCGCGGTGTGGGGCCTGTCCACCGCCGAGGGGCTGTCCGGCCTCTGTGAGCTGCCGGGACCGCCGGTGGCCGCCTGGACCGACGGCGAGGGCGTCCACCACCGCCTCTGGCCGATCAGCCAGCGCGGGATCGTCGAGGCCATCGCCGCCGCCGTCAGCTCCGAGCCCGTCGTCATCGCCGACGGACACCACCGCTGGTCGACCTCGCTGCAGTACCGGGACGAGCGCCACGAGGCCGGCGACGGGGCCGGACCCTGGGACCTGGCCATGACCTACGTGGTCGAGCTGGTCGAGGAGCAGCTCATGGTCCAGCCCATCCACCGTCTCGTCAACGGACTACCCGAGGGCGTCGACCTGGCCGCGGCGCTGGAGGCTTCCTTCGAGCTGTTCGACGCCGGCCCGGTAGGTCCCGAGCTGCTCGATCGCATGGATGACGCCGGCGGGCTCTGCCTGGTGACCCGAGACGGCGCTCAACTGCTCCGTCCTCGTCCCGAGGTCATGGAAGGGGTCCGGGACCTGGACAGCAGCAGGCTCGACCAGGGCCTACGAGCGGTCCCCGGCCACGAGCTCACCTACCAGCACGGCGTCGAGAACATCCTCGCCGCCGTCGACTCCGGCCGAGCCCAGGCCGGCGTGCTGCTCCGTCCCGCCACCGTCGAGCAGATCATCGACATCGCCCACGGCGGCGAGCTCATGCCCCCCAAGACCACCTTCTTCTGGCCCAAGCCGCGCACCGGCCAGGTCTTCCGCCTCCTCGACTGACTCGAGGTCAGGCGTCGACGGTCCAGGTGGCGCCGCTGTGGAGGAGGTCCTTCAGGACGCCGGGGCCGGAACGCTCCTGGGCGGCGGCGATCTGCTGGGTGGCTTCGGTGGCGTACTCGGGGCGCTCGACCGCCCGGAAGACGCCGACGGGCGTGGGCTCGTGCGGTCCCGAAGCCAGGCGGGACAGCGTGAAGGCCAACGAGGGGTCGGCGCGGGTCTCGTCGTGGACCAGGATCTGGGCCTCGTCCACGTCGCCCACCTCGGCGATGCGGGCGTAGCCCTGCGCGTCGAGGACGACGCAGCGCTCGCCGTCGTCACCGAAGCGGACCTGCTCGCCGTGGACCAGTGGGATCAGCATGGACGCCCGCTGCTCCTTGCCGGTGACGGCCTCGAAGGCGCCGTCGTTGAAGACGTTGCAGTTCTGGTAGATCTCGACGAACGAGCCGCCCTGGTGGGCATGGGCCCGGCGGAAGGTCTCCATCATGTGCTTGCGGTCCATGTCGTGGGTCCGGGCCACGAAGCCGGCCTCGGCCCCGAGGGCCAGGCTGATCGGGTTGAACGCCGTGTCCAGCGAGCCGAAGGGCGTGGACTTGGTGACCTTGCCCACCTCGCTGGTCGGCGAGTACTGGCCCTTGGTCAGGCCGTAGATCTGGTTGTTGAACATGAGGATGTTCAGGTTCACGTTTCGGCGCAGGGCGTGGATGAGGTGGTTGCCGCCGATGGACAGGGCGTCCCCGTCACCCGAGACGACCCAGATGTCGAGGTCGGGGCGCGCCATGGCCAGGCCGGTGGCTACGGCGGGGGCGCGACCGTGGATGGTGTGCATCCCGTAGGTGTCCATGTAGTACGGGAAGCGGGCGGCGCAGCCGATGCCGGACACGAAGACCGTGTTCTCCCGACGCACCCCCAGTTCGGGCATCAGCATCTGGACGGCGGTGAGGATCGAGTAGTCCCCACAGCCCGGGCACCAGCGGACCTCCTGGTCCGAGGACCAGTCGGCCTTGGTCGTGACGGGGACGTCAGTGTCGGTCATCAGGCGATCAGTCCTTCTCCAGCTCGGCCAGGATGGCCCGCTCCAGCTCACCAGAGGTGAACGGCAGGCCCTTCATCTTCGTGACGCTCTGGGCGTCGACCAGGAAGTGGCCCCGCAGCAGCAGCGACAGCTGGCCCAGGTTCATCTCCGGGACCAGCACCTTCGGATGGCGCTTCAACACCTCGCCCAGGTTCTTGGGGAACGGGTGGAGGTGGGTCAGGTGGGCCTTGGCGGCCCGGCGGCCGGCGGCGTTGACCCGGTCCACGGCGCCGTCGATGGCGCCCCAGGTCGAGCCCCAGCCGATGACCAGGATCTCGGCGTCGTCGGCCCCCTCGACGTCGACCAGTGGGATGTCGTCGGCGATGTGCTCGATGCGCTCGGCCCGCAGGTGGACCATGTGCTCGTGGTTGGCCGGGTCGTAGGAGACGTTGCCGGTGCCGTCCTCCTTCTCGAGACCACCGATGCGGTGCTCGAGACCGGGCGTGCCGGGAACGGCCCAGGGCCGGGCCATGTCCTCGTTGCGGAGGTAGGGCAGGTAGATCGGGTTGCCGTCACCATCGGTGCCGTTGGCCTCGGTGGCGAAGGGCACGCTGATGTCGGGCAGCGAGTCGACATCGGGCAGCAGCCAGGGCTCGGCCCCGTTGGCGAGGTAGCCGTCGGACAGCAGCAGGACCGGTGTCCGGTACTTGAGGGCGATGCGGGCCGCTTCGATGGCGGTGTCGAAGCAGTCCGATGGGCTCTTGGGGGCCACGATCGGCAGGGGCGACTCCGACGAGCGCCCGTAGAGGCCCATCAGGAGGTCGGCCTGCTCGGTCTTGGTGGGCAAGCCCGTGGAGGGCCCGCCCCGCTGCACGTCGATGATGATGAGCGGCAGCTCCAGGCTCACGGCCAGGCCCATGGCCTCGGCCTTGAGGGCCAGGCCCGGCCCACTGGTGGTGGTCACCCCGAGGTGACCGCCGAACGCCGCGCCGATGGCGCTGGTGATGGCCGCGATCTCGTCCTCGGCCTGCAGGGTGCGGACCCCGAAGTTCTTGTGCTTGGACAGCTCGTGGAGGATGTCCGACGCCGGGGTGATGGGGTACGAGCCGAGGAACACCGGCAGCTTGGCCAGCTGGCCGGCGGCCACCAGGCCCCAGGCCAGGGCGGTGTTGCCGGTGATGTTGGTGTAGGTCCCGGGGGCCTTCGCCGCGGGTCGGACCTCATAGGGGTGGTCGAAGAGCTCGGCCGTCTCGCCGAAGGCGTGGCCGGCCTTGAACGCCGCGGTGTTGGCGGCGATGACCTGCTCGCGACCGGCGAACTTCTGGGCGATCCAGTCGAGGGTGGGCGCTTCGGGCCGGGTGTACATCCAGCTCAACAGGCCCAGGGCGAAGAAGTTCTTGGACCGCTCGGCGTCCCGGGGCTTCACCCCCAGATCGGCCACCGACTCCTTGGTGATCGTGGTCATGGGGACCTCGTACACCGTGTAGCCCTTGAGCGAGTCGCCCTCGAGGGGGTTCGAGTCGTATCCGGCCTTGGCCAGGTTGCGCTCGGTGAACGCGTCGGTGTTGAGGATCAACGTCCCGCCGGGCTCGAGCACGCCGAGCTCGGCCTTCAGCGCGGCGGGGTTCATGCACACCAGCACGTTGGGCATGTCGCCCGGCGTGGTGATCTCGTGGTCGGAGATGTGGACCTGGAACGCAGACACCCCGGCCAGCGTCCCGGCGGGGGCGCGGATCTCGGCCGGGAAGTCCGGCAGGGTGCTCAGGTCGTTGCCCCAGAGGGCACTGGCGCTGGTGAAGCGGTCCCCCGTGAGCTGCATCCCGTCGCCGGAGTCACCGGCAAATCGGATGATCACCCGATCGAGGGTCTCGACGGTGTGATCGCGGGCAGCGGTGTCGGCCACGTCTCTCCTTTGAGCTCTCTGGTCCGGCTGTCGACCCTACCGGGCGGCACCCCCATCCGGGTGCATCGCCGCGGGCCTGATCACGCGATGGTCACCGCGTCGTCGAGGAAGACGTCCTGGATGGCGTTGAGCAGCTCGACGCCCTCGGCCGTCGGTCGCTGGAACGCCTTGCGCCCGCTGATGAGGCCGAGGCCGCCGGCCCGCTTGTTGATGACCGCGGTGCGCACGGCCTGAGCCAGGTCGTCGGCGCCGGCGGAGGCCCCGCCACTGTTGATCAGGCCGATGCGGCCCATGTAGCAGTTGGCCACCTGCCAGCGGGTCAGGTCGATGGGGTGGTCGCTGGTCAGCTCGTCATAGACGAGCTTGTGGGTCTTGCCGTAGCCGGCGATGGCGTTGTAGCCGCCGTTGTTCTCCGGCTGCTTCTGCTTGACGATGTCGGCCTCGATGGTGACCGCCATGTGGTTGGCCTGCCCGGTGAGGTCGGCCGCCAGGTGGTAGTCCACGTCGTCGACCTTGAAGGCGCTGTTGCGCAGGTACGCCCAGAGGACGGTGAACATGCCCAGCTCGTGGGCCTCCTGAAAGGCCTCGGAGACCTCCTGGATCTGACGGGTGGCGCGGTCGGAGCCGTAGTAGATGGTGGCGCCGACGCCGGCGGCGCCGAGGTCGTAGGCCTGCTGGACCGAGCCGTACATGACCTGGTCGGCGTCGTTCGGGTACGTGAGCATCTCGGCGTGGTTGATCTTGGCGATGAACGGGATCCTGTGCGCGTAGCGCCGGGACACCGCGCCGAGCACGCCGAAGGTCGAGGCCACGCCGTTGCAGCCGCCCTCGACCGCCAGCTCGCAGATGTTGCTCGGGTCGAAGTACTTGGGGTTCGGTGCGAACGATGCCGCGCCGGAGTGCTCGATGCCCTGGTCCACCGGGAGGATGGACACGTAACCGGAGCCGCCCAGGCGCCCGTGGTCGAACAGCGACTGCAGGCTGCGCAGGACCTGGGGCGAGCGGTCGCTCTGCTCGAGCACCCGCGTGATGTAGTCGGGGCCCGGCAGGTGCAGGTCGGCGGCGGGGATGCCCTTGGACTCGTGGGCGAGCAGGGAATCGGCCTCGTCGCCCAGCAGGCTCGCGAGATCGGTCACGGAGTCACTCCTCTTGGTGTGCGAACGCCTCCAGGGTAGCGAGCGCCTGCCCCAGGGCCCGAGTGGCGCCGGCCCGACGGCGGGCGGGGACGACGGCGCGCGCCAGCACCTCGACCTGGGAGCGGGTGGCACCCCCGGCCGACCAGAAGCGGCGGCGGGTGCGGCCGACGACGACGACCTCGGTCCCGGCGTCGAGGCCACGGGCGTGGGCCGGCGGGCTGACGGCGACGACGGGCACGGTGTCGGCCCGCACGTCGGCGCGGGGCACGGTGACCTCGTAGCGCACGAGCAGGTCGCCCGAGGCGAGGGCCACCTCCTCGGGGGCCCGGGACAGATGGCCCCTCAGCACGGCCAGGTTCAGGGTCGGGACGACGGGATCGGGCATGACAGCTTCCTCCTCCACGCGGACGCGTGGTGATGACGGGTCGGGGGAAGCGACCTGATCCAACCTAGGCAGGGGTAGTGACAGTTACGGTGGCCGAGACAGGACCGTCGGGACCTGGGGGACCCGTTATGGCCGAACCAGGGATCACCGAGGTGACGATGCCCCAGATGGGCGAAACCGTCACCGAGGGCACGATCACGGCCTGGTTGAAGGCGCCCGGGGACCCCATCGCGGTGGACGAGTCGCTGCTCGAGATCTCGACCGACAAGGTCGATTCGGAGATCCCGTCTCCCGTCGCCGGCGTGGTCGCCGAGCTGCTGGTCCCCGAGGGCGACACCGTCCCCATCGGCCAGCTCCTCGCTCGCATCACCACCGACGGTGCGGCTCAGACCCCGGACGTCGACGAGCAGGTGGCCGAGGACGAGGATCAGGCGTCGACGCCACTCCGCGAAGCAGAGCCGCGGGCACCGTCTGGCGCATCGGAGGAGCCGGCGGAGCGGAGGCGGAGCGATGGGACGACGTTCTTGTCGCCCGTCGTCCGTCGGTTGGTGGGCGAGCACGATCTGGATCCGGCGACGATCGACGGATCGGGGCGGGACGGGCGGATCACCCGGGACGACGTGCTGGCCCTGGTCGAGGCGGCCCCCCCGGCGCCGGACCGGCCCGGGGTGCGTCAGGTCGCCTTCACCGCGATCCGGCGGACCATCGGCCGGAACCTGGTCACCTCGCTGGCCACGGCGGCCCACACGCTGGTCGTCGTCGAAGTCGACTTCGCCCGGGTCGAACCGGTCAAGGAGCGGACCGGCCTCACCTGGCTCCCCTTCATCGCCCGGGCGGTCATCGATGCCGTGGCCGACTTCCCGCTCCTCAACGCCCACGTCACACCGGAGGGCCTCGACGTGTACGACGCCGTTCACCTCGGCATCGCCGTCGACCTCGACTTCGAAGGCCTGGTCGTTCCCGTCGTCCGGAACGCCAACGACCTCCGCCTCGCGGCGCTCGCCGCCGCCTTGAAGGAGAGCGCGTCGGCGGCCCGGGAGCACCGCCTGGCCGCCGACGACTACGCCGGCGGGACGTTCACGCTGACCAACGCCGGGCGCTACGGGACCCTGCTCACGGCCCCGATCATCAACCAGCCCCAGGCGGCGATCCTGTCCACCGACGGCGTGAAGATCCGGCCGGTCGCCGTCCCGCTGACGCACGGCGGCCACGGCCTGGCCTTCCATCCCGTTGGGAACCTGGCTCTCTCCTTCGACCACCGGGCGTTCGACGGGGCCTATGCATCGGCGTTCGCCGCGCAGGTCCGGGACACCCTGGAACGACGTGACTGGGAGGACGAAGCCCGATGACCGCCCTCGACGAGCCGGCGACCCGCCATCCCCTGGCCCCCGAGGCCCGACCGGACGCCCCGACGTCCATCCGGGGCGTGTCCACGGCCGAGGCCGTCGACGACTTCTGCCTGGCCAACGTGTCCCGGGCCATCGACGATCGGGAGATCAACCTCCAGAAGCAGAGCCGGGTCTACTTCCAGATCTCGGGTGCGGGCCACGAGGCCCTGCTCCTCGGTCTGGCCCGTCACCTCCGACCCGGTCACGACTGGTTCTTCCCCTACTACCGGGACCTGGCCCTCGTCCTCGGCCTCGGCGTCTCGCCCTACGAGGTCCTGCTCCAGGCCGTCGGCTCGGCCGACGACCCGGCTTCCGGCGGCCGCCAGATGCCGGCGCACTGGGGCCACGCGGAACGCCACATCGTCACCCAGTCCAGCCCGACCGGGACCCAGTGCCTGCCCGCGGTGGGCTGCGCCGAGGCCGCCCGTTATCTCTCTCGCCGCCCCAACCTCCCCGGCCCGGGGGCCCACGGCGACGAGCTGACCTACGTCTCGCTGGGTGAGGGGGCCTGCTCCGAGGGCGAGTTCTGGGAGAGCCTGAACACCGCGTGCACCCTCCACCTGCCGGTGCTCTTCGTCGTCGCCGACAACGGTTACGCCATCTCGGTGCCCACGGCCGACCAGGCCCCGGCACCGGTGTCGGACATGGTCCGGGGCTTCGCCGGCCTCGAGATCCACCGCTTCGACGGCACCGACTACTGGAAGGTGCGCAAGCGGGGGGCCAAAGCCATCGCCCACGTACGCGCCGGTGTCGGCCCCGCCCTCCTCCACGTCGACGTGACCCGGCCCTACTCCCACTCGTCGGCGGACACCCAGTCCAAGTACCGGACGGAGGACGAATTGGCCCTCGAAGCGGCCCACGACCCCATGGCCCGCATGGCCGAGACCCTCGTCTCGGCCGGGGCCCTGACCCCCGACGAGGTGGCCGGCATCGGCGAGTCGGCCAGGGCTCTGGTCGCGGAGGCGGCCCAAGCGGCGCTGGCCGCGGGCCGGCCCGACCCGACCACGGTCCTGGCCAACGTCAGGGCGCCCGATCGGCTGGTGGGGCGCGACGACCCGGGTGACGGTGAGCCCGTGAGCCTGGGCGACGCGCTCAACCGGGCGCTGCACGAGGCGATGGCCGACGACGAGCGCATCCGGGTCTTCGGCGAGGACGTGGCCGACGCCCGGGAAGCGGTCCTGGCCCAGCTCGAGGGCAAGGGAGGTGTGTTCGGCACCACCCACGGCCTGCAGCGGGAGTTCGGCCAGGCCCGCTGCTACAACACCCCGCTGGCCGAGGCCAACATCATCGGTCGGGCCGTCGGCCAGGCCATCCGGGGCCTGCGCCCGGTGCCCGAGATCCAGTTCTTCGACTACATCTGGCCCGCCACCCAGCAGCTCAAGAGCGAGGCGGCGACCATCCGCTGGCGTTCCAACGGGGCGTTCACCTGCCCGATGGTCGTACGGGTGCCGATCGGCGGTTACCTGACCGGCGGAGCGATCTGGCACTCCCAGTGCGGCGAGTCGATCTTCGCGCACGTCCCGGGCCTCGCCGTCGCCTTCCCCTCCCGGGCCGCCGACGCCGTGGGCCTCCTACGGGCGGCGCTGGCCGGTGAGGACCCCGTCCTCTTCTGCGAGCACAAGCACCTGCTGCGCCAGCCCTACGCCAAAGACCCCTTCCCGGGGCCGGACCACCTGGTCCCGCTCGGTCAGGGCGTGATCCGCCGGCCCGGTCGACACCTGACGATCGTCACCTGGGGCGCGACCGTGCAGAAGTCCGTCGAGGCGGCCGACGCCATCGCCGCTGACGGCGGAGCCGAGGTGGAGGTCATCGACCTGCGCACCATCAGTCCGTGGGACCAGGAGCTGGTGGCCGAGTCCGTCGCCCGGACGGGTCGGGCGTTGGTGGTGCACGAGGACGTGCTGTCCGGTGGTTGGGGCGGCGAGATCGGGGCCTGGATCGGCGAAGCCTGCTTCACCGACCTCGATGCCCCGGTCCGTCGGGTGGCCGCCGCCGACTGCCACGTCCCCTACGAGCCGACGCTCGAGGCGGCAGTCCTCCCACAGGTCGCCGACATCGACACCGCGGCGCGGGACCTCCTCGCCTTCTGACGCCCCTCCACCCGAACGTGCGTCGCCTCCACCACGGATCTGTGGTGTAACCGGCGCAAGTTCGGCAGGCTGGGTGCGATGGCGGACGACGTCGACCTCGATCGAGCACTGGACGAGCTGTTCGCCACGCCGCCCGAGGACTTCGTCGCCGCCCGCAACGGCCTGGCCAAGGCGCTGAAGGCGGCGGGCCAGAAGGACGATGCGGCCGAGGTCACGGCTCTGCGCAAGCCCACCCGGCTCGTCTGGGCCGTGGACCAGCTGGCGCTGACCGACGACCCCACGCTGGCCCCGCTCCTCGAAGCCGCCGAGGCGGTGCGGGAGGGCGGGGGCGACGACCTGCGGGAGGCGATCGGCGACCTGCGGGAGGCGGTCAATGCCGCCGCGTCGGCCGCGGCCGGACGGCTCGAGACGCGGCCGACCGACCGGGCCGACCTCGCCGCCGCGCTGCTCGCCGTCGTCGCCGACGAGGACGCCACCGACGACTTGACCCGAGGTCGACTTCTCGAGGTGCCGGCTCCCGACGCCTTCGGCCTCGGCCTGGCCGCGCCGGTGCCGCGGGCCACACCGAGGAAGGCCCCCGCTAAGGCGAAGGCCAAGGCCAAGGCGGCCCCGTCGGATCGGCCGCCCGACCAGCTGGCCATCCGCCGGGCGACCAAGCGTCAGAAGGAGGCGGCCAAGGAGGCCGACGCCGCCAACCGGGCCCTGGCCCGAGCCGAGAAGGCGGCCGACGCCGAGGACGAGGCCCTCGAGGACGCCGACGAGGAGAGGGCAAGGGCCACTTCGGCCGTCAGGGAAGCCGAAGCGGAATTGGCGCAGGCCCAGGCCGACCTCGAACGGGCCGAGGACGCGGCCGCCCGGGCCGTCGACGCCCGGGACCGGGCCGCCACCCTGCTGGCGGAGGCCCACGAACGGGCCGAAGCGGCCGCCGCCGAGCTCGACGAGGCCACCAACGAGCTCGAAGCGCTCGAACCCTGACGCCGCGACGGCGTCAGGCGGGGGTGCGGATGACGGGGACGGGCAGCTCGTCGGGATCCTCGTCGAGGTAGTGGAAGCCCCAGCCCGCGGCCCAGGTGGGCAGCTCGAGGGCGGCGGCCAGGCGCTCGTGGAGCTCGCTCACGAAGACCAGGTCTTCGGTGGCGAGCACTTCGGCCATCGCGACGAGGGACCCACGGCCGAGGGCGGCGACAAGCCGGTCGGGCGACGACACCGGGATCACCTCGCCGGCGCTCTCGTCGACCATCTCGGCGGCGACGTCCTCCGGCACCGCCGCCTCATCGACCAGCTCGCCGTCGACGAACAGCTGGTACTGCAGCAGGTCGTCGTCGAAGACGGCCACTTCCAGGGCCGGCCGCTCCAGCGCCGTCGAGAGCATCCGGGCGGTGATCCCCGCCGAGAACCCGTCGTGCTCGTCAGCCGCGGCGAACACCACGACGGCCCCGTCACCGCCGGCGACGAGGGCCTCGGCGGCACCGAGGGCGCGGACGACGTCGTCGACCGTCGTGTCGACCACCGTCACGTTGGCGTAGGTGTTCCCCATGGGGAAGGTGGTCGGCGGGCTACTTCAGGGCCTTGAGGCGGCGGTTGACGTCGCCGAAGCGGGCGTCGGCCCGCTGGATGCGCTCGAAGAGGTCGCGGGCGTGGGTGACGTCCCCGGCCCGCTCGAAGAGGTCGGCCAGGGCGTAGGCCCGGCGCAGGTGGTGCTCCCGGGGCTGGCGGGGCAGGCGCCACTTGCCCTGCGAGAGCAGGTTGATGGCCTCCTGGAGCTTGCCCTTGTCGGCCAAGGTGCCGGCAGCCACGATGCGGCCTTCCGTGACCAGTTCGGCCGAGGGCGACGCCTCGCGCAGCTCGTCCCAGAGCTTGGCCACGGCGTCGGGCCGCTTCAGGGCCCGATAGCAGTCGGCCAACACGGGGTGCTGCTCGGTGGACTTGGTCAAGGCCCGGAACGCCTCGAGCTCGGCCGCGGCCAGCTTCCAGCGGCGCAGGCGGTAGAGGGTCAGCCCGTTGAGCTCCCGCACGGCGGGCACCGACGGGGCGATCTCGGCCAGGTCGCCCAGGATCCGGCGGGCGTCCTCGAAGCGCTCGGCCCGGAAGGCCTTCGCCGCCTCCTTGATCCGCTTCTCGTGGTCGCCGGCCCGCTTGCCCGACTCCCGGACCAGCTTCGCCTTGTCGTCATCGGACAGGTTGACGTCGACCTGGCCCCGGGCTTCCCGGGTC
Organism: Acidimicrobiales bacterium; assembly: GCA_036525535.1. GTDB lineage: Bacteria > Actinomycetota > Acidimicrobiia > Acidimicrobiales > DATDAH01 > DATDAH01. The sequence continues at coordinate 337 of DATDAH010000152.1, read as the reverse complement.
GAGTCCGGGGCATGGCCGCTCTCGTCGACGTCCTCGTAGAACTCGTCGTCCTCGACCCACTCGTCCAGCGCGGCGACCGCGCCGCCGGGACCGGTCCCCCCGTCGTCCTGGGCCCGCTGCACCGCCTTGCGCCACTCGTCGGTGGCCGTGTCCGGTCGCGGCGTCTCCAGTTCGCCCGCGCCCCGGCGGGCGACACCGCCCCATTCCTTCGGTCCTCGGCGGCCGTCGTCCCGGACCGGCTTGGCCGGACGCGTACCGCCACTGCGACGGGCTCGGGGAGGGCCGCCCGACCCCTTGCCCCATTGTTGGCCCTTGCCCTTGGGCCCTCCTCGTCCCT
>DATDAH010000151.1:0-2155 GCA_036525535.1 Acidimicrobiales bacterium | reverse complement strand
GACCTCGGCGTCCACGCCGCCCAGCTCCTCGACCAGCTGATCCACCGCACCCGCGAGACCCCGGTCCACGAGGTCCTGCCCACCGAGCTCATCGTCCGACAGAGCACCACCCGTATCACCCCACCCGCAGGAGGAACCACCCGATGAACCCCATGCGCAAACCGCGAAACGTACGACGACCGCTCGTCGCCATGACGACGGCCGCTCTCGCCCTGACGATGACGCTGGGCGCGTGCGGGCGTGACGAGGGCAGTGGCGCCGCCGAGGGCCAGGGGGAGGCCATCTCCGACGGCAAGGCCTCGGGCACGATCGAGGTCTGGGCCATGGGCACCGAGGGCGACATCCTCGGCGACTTCGTCTCGGACTTCTCCGACGCCAACCCCGACGCCGACGTCAAGGTGACGGCCATCCCGTGGGAGGCCGCGCACGACAAGATCGCCAACGCGATCGCCTCCGGCGAGACCCCGGACGTGACCCTGGTCGGCACGACCTGGATGGGCGAGTTCGCCGAGAGCGGCGGCATCGACCCCACGCCCGAGGGCCTGGTCGACGAGGCCGACTTCTTCGAGGGCGCCTGGGGCTCCACCGAGGTGGGCGGCACGTCGTACGGCGTCCCGTGGTACGTCGAGACCCGCGTCCTCTACTACCGCACCGACCTGGCCAAGAAGGCCGGCTGGGACGAGCCTCCCGCCAACTGGGACGAGCTGAAGCAGTTCGCCACCGACCTGCAGGACAAGGCCGACGTCGAGTACGGCATCAGCCTCCCCGCCGGTGGCGGCGGCTCGTGGCAGACCTTCATGCCGTTCGCGTGGTCCAACGGGGCCTCGCTCACCAACGACGACGGCACCGAGTACACGATCGACTCCCCGGAGATGACCGAGGCGCTCGAGTACTACAAGACGTTCTTCGACGACGGCCAGTCCTCGACCGCCCTGCTCGACGCGGGTGAGCTCGAGAGCGGCTTCGCCGACGGCACGTTCGGCTCGTTCATCTCCGGCCCGTGGCACACCGGGCTGGTCGAGGACGCCGGCGTCAAGGAGGACCAGTACGCCGTCGTGCCGCTGCCCGGCAAGGACAGCGCGCCCGGAACGTCGTTCACCGGTGGTGGCGACCTGGCCGTCTTCAGCGACTCCGACAACAAGGACGGCGCCTGGAAGTTCGTGCAGTGGCTGAGCGAGCCCGAGACCCAGCAGGCGTTCTACGACGAGGTCGGCGACCTCCCCGCCGTCAAGTCCGCCTGGGACACCGGCGAGCTCGCCGACGACCCGCAGCTGCAGGTCTTCGGCCAGCAGCTCGAGAGCGCCCTCGCCCCGCCGGCCGTGCCGACGTGGGAAGAGGTGGCCGCGGCGGTCGACAGCGAGATCGAGAAGGCCACCAAGGGCGACACCGACCCGGCTGACGCCGTGTCCGCCATGCAGAAGCAGGCCGCGTCGATCGGCACCGGACTCTGACATGAGTCTCGACACCACGGTCTCCTCCCCGGATCGCGGCCACCAGCCGCGGTCCGGGGGCGGCTCCTCAGCGAGTCGCCACGTCGACCCGACCCGACGCCAACAGGCGGTCGCCGCCTGGGTGCTCGCGCTGCCGTTCACGTTGCTGTTCCTGGCCTTCACGCTGGGGCCGGTGCTGGCCAGCTTCGGGATGAGCTTCACCGACATGCGGCGGGCCGACATCCGTTCGCCGTTCGCCGTCGCGTTCGTCGGGCTCGACAACTACGTGAAGCTGCTCGAGGACCCGGTCTTCCGCAAGGTCACCGTCAACACGCTGCTCTACCTGGTGCTGGGCGTTCCGCTGACCATGGCGCTCGCCCTCGGGGTGGCCGTCCTCCTCAACCGGATCGTCCGGTTCAAGGGCTTCTTCCGCGTGGGCTACTACCTGCCCGTCGTGACCAGCATCGTCGCCGTCTCCGTGGTCTGGAAGTACCTGTACCGCGACAACGGTGGTGTCTTCAACACCATGCTGTCGTGGGTCGGCATCGACGGGCCTGCCTGGCTCGACAGCACGACCCTGGCGCTCCCGTCCCTGATCGTGATGGCCGCGTGGCGCAACTTCGGCACGCTGATGATCATCTTCCTGGCCGGTCTCCAGACCATCCCCAAGGAGATGAACGAGGCCGCTGAGGTCGACGGCGCCACAGGGTGGGGGCGGTTCCGCT
>DATDAH010000150.1:0-15834 GCA_036525535.1 Acidimicrobiales bacterium | reverse complement strand
TGCCCGACGTCGCACTCGGCGCGCCACCGTCGTCACCGCAGGCCCCGATGCCACCGAGGGCCAGCACCCCGACCAGCGCCAGGCGCGCCGCTCTCCATTGCCTTCGCTCGACCATCGCCCGTCCCCCTTCCGCAAGCCCCCCGGGCCCGCCCAGAACCTACTGGGGCTCGTAGATGTGGAAGCCCCGCCCCGACTTCCGACCGAGGAGACCGGCTTCCACCATCCGGCTCAGGAGAGGCGGCGGGGCATAGAGGGGCTCCTTGAACTCCTCGTACAGCGCGTCGGCGATCGCCATCGTGGTGTCCAGGCCGATCAGGTCGGTCAGGGCCAGCGGGCCCATCGGGTGGGCACAGCCCTGCACCATGCCGAGGTCGATGTCCTCGGCCGCGGCGAAGCCGGACTCCAGCATGCGGATCGCCGAGAGCAGGTACGGGATCAGCAGGGCGTTGACGATGAACCCGGCGCGGTCCTGGGACCGGATGACGTGCTTGTGCAGCTGGTCCTCGGCGAACCGGGCGGCCCGGGCGGTGGTGTCATCGCTGGTGACCAGCGATGACACCAGCTCGACGAGCGGGAGGACGGGCACCGGGTTGAAGAAGTGCACCCCGATGACCTGCGCGGGCCGGCGCGTCGCCATCCCCAGCTTCATGATCGGGATGGACGACGTGTTGCTGGCCAGGATCGCCTCGGAGTCCGCCACGACGTCGTCGAGGGACCGGAACACGGCGGTCTTCATCTCCTCGGACTCGGGCACCGCTTCGACGACCATCTGCCGGTCGGCGAGGGCGTCGAGTTGGACGGTGAAGCTCACCGCCTCGAGCGCTCGCTCCCGGTCCGCCTCGTCCATCTTCCCGCGGCGGACGGCGTTGGCCAATGAGCCTTCGATCCGGTCGCGCCCGGCCTTGACGGCTGCATCGTCGGCGTCCACGACCACGACGTCGATGCCTTCGCGGGCACACACCTCCGCGATCCCCGAGCCCATGAGCCCGCACCCGACAACGCCGATCCGCTCGATGTCCATGCCCGGACCGTAGTGGCGCCGGGTCCGGCCCCACCCCGGGCTAGTCCAGGTCGATCTCGTCCTCGTCGATCAGTCCGTCCCGGAGGTCGTCGGCCATGCTCATGATCGTCCCGTGGCCGTACGGGCGCGGGGTGGCGATCGCGAACTCGACCACGGTGGGACCGCGGAGTGCGTCCACCTCGAAGAAGTTCTCACCGGCCGGCGCCACGCAGTTCCAGCTCATGGCCACGGGCCGGAGCCCGTCATCGATCGGGATCTCGTTCTCGCGCTCGGCCGTCCAGAGCCGGTCCCGGTACTCCTGTGACCGCCCGAGGCTGGCCAGCTCGCTGTCACCGAGGGCCTTCTGGATGGCGAACACCACCCCCGCCCGCAGCCGGTCCAGGACGTCCACCGACGGGACCTGCGGCCAGAAGCGCCCTCCTGTCCCCCCGTAGGTGGCGGGATCGGAGGGGTAGAGGGGGTGGATCCAGTCACCGCGGAAGTGCCCGTCGAGGGACAGCTTGAGGTCCCGGCCCAGATTCGGTCGACCCGCCCACTCGGTGTCGAGCGCGTCCGACTGGTCGAAGTACTTGGCGCCGCGCAGGCGGTGGAGCGCTCGCAGGTAGCGGTCTCGAAGCGTCGACTCCTCGACGTCGACCAGGCTGAAGTACCGGTCGAACGCCGCCATCTCCTTCGTCTTCGCGAACCAGTTCGGCATGCTTCCCACAGGCTCTTCCCCTTGGTCTGCGCGTCGTCCGATGGCGTCCGGCGGCGGCCTGAGGCTAATCGACGGCCTCGGGAGCGTCGACGAGCGCGAACAGACGTTGTTCGCCGGCGATGCCCTTCATCGCGTGCTCACCGCGATCTACGAACATGACCCGCGGGTAGTCCGCGGCAACGGCCTGGATCGGCGCCGACACGAGGATCTCGTCGGGGCCGCTGAGGCCACACACCCGGGCCGCGAAGTTCACCGCGCCGCCGTAGACCCGCGGGCCGTCGACGATGAGCTCGCCCTGATGGATCGCCAGGTGCAGGTGCAAACCGGTCGGGCCGACGTCGACAACGCACTGGCGCGCCGCGGCGATGGCCTGCGGGACGGACGCGAACAGCCCGATGAACCCGTCGCCGAGGCTGATGCCGGGCACGATCGTCCCGCCGTGGGCGACGATGGCCGACGTCACCGCGTTCTCGAGGAGGCGGGCCCGCGCCCGGTAGTGCGCGGCACCGAGCTCCTCGGTGAGCCGGGTGGATTCGACCACGTCGGTGAAGAAGATGACCGAGCTGGCGTTCGTCTCGAGGCGGTCATCGTGCGGCGCCTCGACGCCGCCCGGGCCGGCGAGCAGTGTCGCCCGCTCGGCCTCGGGGTCCATGCCCAGTCGACGGAAGGTGGCCACGGCGGGGTCGAGCAGTTCGAGCGCGGCTCGTCGCTCCCCCCGTCGCAACAGGATCAAGGCCAGGGCGATCTGGGCGCGGCCCCGCTCGGGGTCGGCCCGCAGCTCGTCCGCCATGGTGATGGCGCTCCGCAGGGCGGCGACGGCGCCCTCCTCGTCCCCGAGAAGGTCCCGGGCCGTGCCGAGGATGCGGGGCACGAGCGTGACGAGAGGGCTCGTGCACATCCCGCCGCGCCGCTCGATCTCGACGAGCAGGTCGTGCGCGTGTCGCACGTCGCCCGGCGCTCCCTCCCGGCGGGCGATCACCACGGCCGCCGCGGCCCAGCCGTCGGCCCCCACCAGCGGATCACGAGGCAGGCCCGGCAGCGGCTCGCCCTGCACCGCCAGCCCCCGCTCCGACACCGTCACGTAGCGGGACAGCAGCTCGACGGTCGCCAGCTCCATCGCGTCGGCGGTCTCGGCCCAGGTCGCCAGCGCCTCCCTGGCGAGCTCGAACTGGCCCCGGGCCACGTGGGCGCAGGCCAACGCCGGCAGGAACAGCCCGGCGGCCCAGTGGTACCCCGACAGCCGCTGGATGAGCAGCGCGCGGTGCGCGTACTGCTCGGCCTGGTCGAAGTCACCGCGCAGAACCGCGATCTGCGTGAGCGCCGCCAAGGGCAACCCCAACTCGAGCGGGTACTGCGCCCGTTCCGCGACCTCGCAACACTCGAGGGCACGGGCCTCGGCCTCGTCGAGACGTCCGAGCCAGGTGAGGACCAACGGCACCCGGAACAACGGGCCGCCCGCCAGCACCGACTCGTCAGCCGCGGCGCGAGCGTGGGCCACGCCGTCCTCGAGGCTGGCCAGCGACTCGGTCAACTCGTAGCGCGCCCACTGCGGCACGCACAAGGCGGTTGTCGCCCGGGCGTACGCCGAGTGGTCGTCGCAGCCCTCAGCGATGGCCATGGCCCGCCGGGCGGCGGTCTCCGCCTCTTTCATCCTCCACTCGACCCAGTACGACTGCGAGAGCTCCACGAGCGACTCGGCGGCGAGCTCGGGGTGATCCGCTTCGATCTCGTCCACGAGCGCTTCGAGTGGGCCGCGGTCCGCGACGACCTCCAACATCGCCTTCGTACCGATCCCGGACCGGATGCGCCACAGGTGCAGGTCAGCCAACGTGGCCGCGTCGGCCTCCGGGCCCACGAGGTCGATCGCTGCCTCGAAATGGGCGACCGCCTGCGCCAGCTGCAGGTTGCTCCGGCGGCTCAAACCGGCCAGTCGGTGCAGGCTCGCCCGCTCCTCCGCAGTGGTGGTCCGGCTCGCCCGGGCGCCGAGCAGCGCCTCGTAGCACCGCGCCGCTTCGCTCCATGCCCCGAGGGCCAGTGCCTCGTCGCCGGCCTGGCGCACGTAGCCGTCGAGCACGCCGGGCTCGATGCCTGCGTCCGCCGCGATCACGTGCTGGGCGATCGAGCGCACCCCGACGTGCTCCCCTCGCTCCCGCCGCTCCCGCAGGGTGGTAGCGGCAGATGCGTGCAGCGTGCGCCGGGCCGGCACCGACGTCTGTGCGTACACCGTGTGGCCGTAGAGCGGGTGGCTGAACACGAGCGTGGCGCCGTCGTCGACGAGCACGCCCGCCTCGACCGCCTCCCGTACGGCGCGGTCGAGCTCGGCGCGGTCGACACCGGACACGTCGGCCAGTAGGTCCCGGGTGCACTCGGGGACGAGCACGGCCGCCGCGCTCAGGACCGTCCGGGTGGTGGGCGCCAGTGCGCGACAGGTCGAGTCGATGGCGGCGGTGACGGGATGGCCGGGAACCCCGCCGAGGACCGCCGGTGTCCCCGGTACGCCGGAGGTGCCGACCTCGCGCCCGAGGGCTTCGACGAGCAGCGGGTTGCCGCCGCTGGCCGCGGCGATCTCGCGGGCCCGTTCCAGCGCCGCGCTCGGGTCCAGCGCCCGCGCCAACTCGGTGGACTCGAGCTCGGACAGGGGATGAAGCAACACGACAGCCGTGCGCGGCTCGGAGCGGAGCATGGCCACGGCCCCGGCGGCGCGGGCCCGCGGGTCGGCGCGCGACGTCGCCAGCACCAGCAGGGGAACCTGCTCGTCATCGAGGCGGAAGAGCAGGTGGCGGAGCAGATCCACGGTGGCGGCGTCGGCCCAGTCGAGGTCGTCGATGAAGAGCACGCAGGGCGTGTCCGCCGCGAACTCGATCACCAGCTCGGTGAGGGCGAGGAGCTGCCGGGTCCTCTCGCGCTCGATCACTTCGGCGGACTGGTCCGCACCCGGTTCGCCCTCGGATCGGGCCCGGACCTGGGACAGGAGGCGCACATCGTCCTCCCGATGGGGATGCGCGGCGAGGGAGCGGCTGAGCGCGGCGAACAACGACTCCCGCAGCGGGAGGTAGGCGAGGTCGAGGTGCTCGTAGCAGCGGCCCCGCAGGACCGTCGCGCCCGTCCGTCGGGCATGGGCGAGCGCTTCGTTGGCCAATCGCGACTTGCCGATGCCTTGCTCCCCTTCGACGATCACGAGGTGCGGGAAGCCACGTGTGACGAGATCGAAGCGGGTGCGGAGCCAGCTCAACTCCACGCGCCGTCCGACCAGTGCGCCCGCCGAGGTCGACGGCCCTCCGAACACCGAGGCGGCCACGCCGCGACCCTATTCGTCGCCAGAGGCGGTGGCAGCGAAGCGGGCCGGGCATGGTGTCTGCGTCAGGGGTCGTGATCCGTGGTCGTCGGCGAGTTGAGCTCCGCGGCCTCCAACCCGGCTCGCGCCTGGTAGTAGGCCATCTCCAGCGCCGAGGCCCGCGGCCATCCGGCGTAGTAGGCGAAGTGGAGCACGAACTCTTCGAACTCCTCGTTGGTGATGTCGCCGCTCGCCAGTGCGGCGTGGACGTGCTGGCGGATCGGCTCGTCGACCGCGGCCGCCGCCACGCAGGCCAGGGTGACCCAGCGGCGGTCCCGACGGGAGAGCCCGGGACGGTCTCAGAGCTCGCCGAACACCGAGTCCACGACCCCCTTGTCGAGGTAGGGGGTCAGCGGCGCCGGCGCCTCCGAGACCATCACCTCCTCGTACCGTCGCCGTCCCCGCTGCGTCCTGGCCTCGGCGATCTCTGCGGCGATGCGCTCGTACTGGTCATCCACCGGGTCCTCCTGTGTCATCGGTCGGCTCCGCTGATGTCGACGAGCTGGTTCATGGCGCCGATCAGCCCGCCGTCGACGCGTAGGTCGCAGCCGGAGATGAAGGCGGCCCGATCGGAGCACAGGAAGGCCACTGCATCGGCGATGTCCCCCGTGTGGCCCGGAAGCAATGGATCGGGGCCCAGGCGGGGCGAGGTGATCGGCGTCAGCTCGGCCAACTGCTCCTTGACCGGGTTCTCGGCCAGCTCGAGGCGCCCCATGCCAGTGTCGATCAGGCCGGGTGACAGGGACAGAACCCGTCCGCCGCCGGCACCCCACGCGACGGCTGCCCGCTCGCAGGCCCGGATCACCCCTCGCTTGGCCAACCGATAGGTGGACCCCGGATCGGGCTCCCCCCCGAAGCAGCTCCGGAATCGGGCGGCGAGGTCGGGCTCGAGGGGGGTGTCCAGCACCGTGTCCATCGCCGGATCGAACGTGCCCATGTGGGCCGAGACCGAGGCCAGGCAGACCGCCGTGGTCCCCGACACCACGTCGCCGACAAAGGCGTCGAGGAGCCGCACCACACCCGCGAGGTCGACCCGCAGGATCTCCTCCCAGTCGGCCATCGAGGGCGAGACCCCCGCCGTGTGGACGAGCGAGCCCAGGTCCCCGAGGTCCGCGGCCCGTCGTTGCAACTCGTCGATCATCCCGGGATCAGCGATGTCACCGACGACGGTGACCACCTCACGTCCGTCCGGTCGCAGCCGGCCTGCCGTGACGGCGAGACCGGGCTCGTCCCGATCGGTGAGGAGAAGGACGTCGCTGCGAGGACCGATCGCCTCGGCACACGCCGATCCCATCGCTCCGGCCGCCCCGGTCACCACGGCCACCCGACTCATGGCGAACCTGGGCCGGCGGCGGGTCCCACCGAGAACGGCGCCTCTTCGTGGCGGCCGGCGATCGCGGCCCGCTCGCTCAGCAGCCGGCCGTGCTCGGCGACCGACTCATGGTCGCCGGGCCCGGGGGGCAGGGCGAAGCCGGTGTAGATCACCCGGCGCTCGGCGCTCTCGGGGTGCGTCGACTGGTGAAGGGCACACGACACGTGCACGGTCACGTCCCCCCGCTCGGCCCGCAGCGTGGCGACGGGAAGGTCGAGGCCCCGCTCGACCTGACGGCGGGCGATGTGCGCGCGGTGGGAGCCGGCGATGACGTCCAGGCCGCCGTGGGCCACATCGACCGGCGTCAGGCAGATCCCGATGGTGAGTCCGCAGCAGAACATCGAGTGACCGCCTCGCTCGCAGTCCTTGTGCCACGGCAGGCAGGCCAGGCCTTCGACCGACCCGACTCGCTTCACGAGGCCCTCGGCCGTCACCTCGCTGAAGTGCTCACCGAAGGGATCGCCCGGTTCGTGCCCGTCGTCGAGGATCCGGCCGATGGCCAGGAACCGAGGATCGCCGAGCAACGAGCGCAACTGCTCGGACCGGTCGGCGAGGTCCAGGATGCGACAGGGATAGCGCTCCCCGTCACTGGTCGCCGCCCACCACGACGCCCCGTCGTCGGGTCGGGCGGCCCCGACTGCCGCGGCGAGATCCGAGTCGAGGGCGGCCATCTCCGCCTCGGTGAACACCCCCTGCAACAGGAGAAACCCGGCTTCGGCCAAGAAACGGGCGGCCCCGTCGCGTTCGTCCAGCCGGAACCGCTGATCCAGGTCGAGGTCGGTGCCTTCCGAGGCCTGCAGGGCTACCGCGCCCGGCCGGTAGAGGCCGCGGCCGTCGAGCACCGAACGCAGAACCGGGTCCCAGGCACAGAACAGCTCCTGGGCGGGGCCCTCCCCCGCCACGCGCCCGCCGATGACGAGGCCGAGCGCGGTGCGCTCCTCATGGACCAGGTCGCTGAACGCCGCGCCGTCCAGCCTGACGACCAGGCCCGTCCCGGCTCCGGGAATGGCCTCGATCCCGCCGGCCCCGAGGCACAGGGTGTGCGACTCGCCGTCGACCTGGACCGTGAGCGGGTCGAGGCCGAGGAGCTCGGCGTCGGCCGCGGCCTGATCGCCGTTGCGGTCGCGGGCGGCGGCCCACTCGTCGGCCCAGAAAGCTGCGCTGTCGACAGGCCCGGCGTCGGCCCGGCTGCGGGTTCGGACATCGACACTGCGACGACCGGGTCCAGATGCGCTCATCACGAGCTCTCGTCGAGGTACGACATGGTCCGCCTCCCGCCACCAGCAAAGCAGACGCGTGTCACGGGCCGAGCAGGGAGATCGCCAGCAGGACGAGCCCGGCGCCGGCACTGAGCAGGTAGAGGGTCTCGGCGCCGCGAGCCGTCCGGCTTCGGTGACCGTGGCCCACGGCCCGCCAGATCCTGGCGGAGAACTGCTCGGTGCGACGGAAGGACAGGAACTGCACGACCGCGACCACGACCGCGACCGCGACCCATCCCCACGACCCCCAGAAGAGCAACGCGGCCACGACGGGGACGGCGAGCAGGAGCCAGGGGATGAGCATCAGCTCACCACGATGTCACGGACCACGCGGTCGACCCACCCCTGGGAACCGACGCGGCTCGTCCCGGTGAGGGCAGACCTCGGCCGATCGGGGTAGGTGGGTCCCATGGGAGACGGCACCGACCCCTCGGGGGCCGCGATCCAAGCCGATCTCCGGGAGGACATGGACGCCTGCGGGGCCGACGCCGCCCGACAGGTCCGCGACCAGGGCCACGCACTGCTCGCGGTCCCAGGCGGCGGGCTCCACGTAGACCGCCCGCTCCCGTTCCTGTGTGTGTACCGGCGGCCGATCGGGGGTGCGCCCGCCGGTGCCGAGCGCCTCGTGCTCGGCCAGGCCGCCCACCTCGTCGTCTCCGGCGCGCCCGACCTCGGGCCTGCGGTGCGCTCGCTGATCGAGCGCCTGGCCCTCGCCGTGGAGGACATCGAAGCCTTCGGCGCATTCCTCGTGGTCGAGGTGTGGGTCGGAGATCGGGGCACGCCGGTGCGGGTGCTGAGCCCTCCGGAGGGCTCCAGCACGGCCACAGCCCTGGTGGAGGCGCTCGGCCGCGTCGAAGGGATGGGCGTCCCGGATCTGGTCGACGACCCGGCGGCCGCCCCTCCCGGGTACGCGCCCGTCCTCGGGCACGATGCGGCCCGCAGGCTCGGCGCGTTGATCCTCGGCGTCGAGGTGCCCCCCGTCTTCGTGGACGCGGATGGCGGCGTTCTGCCGCTGGTCCTCCAGCGGTACCAGGACGAGTTGACGGTGGCGCTGCGTCAGGCCGTCTTCGAGTTCGCGACCGTCCAGACCACCCTGCAGCCCGAGCACGTGGGCTCGTTGGGACCGCGTCGCCTGGCTGACCCGGTGACCGAGGTCGATCGCGCGCTCACCGAGTTGGCGACGCTGAGCGACCCGCTCCTCGCCTTGACGCCCGTGGACGCCGACGCGGCCTGGGAGCAGTTTCGTACGGACCGGTTCGAGCAGGTTCCCCACTTCCACTACCGGCCGCTCACCTTGGACCCGGACCTGGTGAAGCGGGCGTTGTACGAGGTGCCCGTCGAGGACGTCGAAGACCCCACGCTGGCCGGCCTCTTCCGCGAGAAACGCCACGAGCTCGACGCCGAGCTCGACCTCCTCGTTCGCCGCGACAGCCCGTCGTTGCTCGCCTCGAGCGACGTGCTCTACGGCACGGCCGACGCGCCCCTGCTGGGACTGGCCCGCTCCGTGCTGGGCCTCGTGGACCGCGACGGGGGCGATCCTCTTGGTCCGAGCCGGGCGCAACGAACCGTCGACGCCACCGCCTTCGCCGCCCAGGCCCAGGACGAGATCGCCCGGTTCTGTGAGACGCGGCCCGGCCTGACCGTCGACATCGAGGTCCGGGACGACGTCTCCGGGGTCATGGTCGACCGTGGACGTCTGCTGATCGACAGCCGGCTCCGACTCGACGAGCGCCGAGTCGACGCCTTGGTCCAGCACGAGGTCGGCACCCACGTGCTGACCTGGGTGAACGGAAGCCACCAGGCCTTGACCCTCCTGCGGGTAGGGCTCCCCCGTTACGACGAGACGCAGGAGGCACTGGCGGTCCTGGCCGAGTACGTCGTCGGCGGTCTGACGCCGGGCCGGATGGCCACCTTGGCGGCCCGGGTGGTCGCCGTGCACTCCCTCTCGCAGGGCGCGGACTTCGTGGAGACCTTCCGCGACCTGACCCGGGAGGCCGGCCTCTCGCCGACCGCCGCCTTCGACGTGGCCATGCGGGTCCACCGCGGCGGTGGGCTCACCAAGGACGTCATCTACCTCAGAGGCCTGCAGCGCCTCCTCGCCCATGTCGGCGCCGGCGGCTCGCTCGACGACCTGCTCGTCGGCAAACTCCCGCTCGAGTACCTGCCGGTGGTCGAGGAACTGCGGTGGCGAGGCGTGTTGACGCCTCCGGTCCTCTGGCCCCGATGGCTGGCCTGGCCGGGAGCCGAGGCCCGGGTGGCGGCACTGGGCGCCGGCGTGGACGTCGAAGACCTACTGACGGGAGAACAGCTGTGAAGCTCTGCATGTTCGTGAACGATCTCACCACGGAGCTGCCGACCTACACGACGACGAGGCTGGCCATCAGCGCCGCGGTGCGCGGCCACGATGTCTGGTACGTGGACGCCGGCGACTTCGCCTGTGATCCCGACGACTGTCTGCGAGCGCACGCGTGGCACCCGCCGACCGACACCGTCGACGGCAGGGACTACCTGGCCGAGGCCGGCACCGGCGACCGCGAGCGCATCCTGTTGGACGACTTCGACGCCCTGCTCATCCGCAACGACCCCGCCGACGACGTGCACGACCGTCCGTGGGCCCAGACCATCGGCCTCCTCTTCGGCGAGCTCGCCGCCCAGCGGGGCGTTCTCGTCCTCAACGACCCCGTCGGCATGGCCCGAGCCGTCACCAAGCTCTACCTGGAGCACCTGCCCCGAGCGGCCCGACCGGTCAGCGTCATCACCCGCAACGTCGACGACGTCCGCGCCTTCCTCGCCGACCACGACGGCCGCGCTGTGCTCAAGCCCCTCCAGGGGTCCGGTGGGGAGGGCGTCTTCTTCGTGCAGCCCGAGGACGACGTCAACCTCGACCAGATGGTGGAGGCGCTCGCCCGGGACGGCTACCTCGCGGCCCAGGCGGTCCTTCCCGACGCCGACCAGGGCGACATCCGGCTCTTCCTGCTCGACGGGGAGCCGCTCGTGGTCGACGGCGCCTTCGCCGCCTTCCGCCGGGTGCCGGCCGAGGGCGAGGCCCGCTCCAACATGCGGGCCGGCGGCCGCGCCGTAGCCACCGAGATCGACGACGAGATCCTCCGCCTGGTCGACCTCATCCGTCCCCAGCTCCAAGAGGACGGCATGTTCCTCGTCGGCCTCGACATCATGGGTGGCCGCCTCCTGGAGATCAACGTGTTCACCCCGGGCGGCCTCGGCAGCGCCCAGCTCGTCAACGGCGTCGACTTCGCCCCCACCATCATCGAAGCCCTCGAGAAGCGCGTGGCCGCCCGCTGACGCCCGAGGCCAGGGGCGGGTCTGCATTACTCCGCGGTCGCGGCGATCATGACCATCGATGCCTGCGCGAGCTCAGTGCCGGTCACTGACGACGAGAGCGTTGCGCTCACGAAGAGCTTCCGCCGCTCACGGCCGTAGAGCGTCGCTCTGCCGATGAATCGCTCACCCATCGGGACCGGTGCCTGAAAGCGCACGGTGAGGGTGCCCATGTAGGCGATGATCCCCAACAGGACCGGCAGGACACCACACATCTCGCTCATGACGGCTGCCGTCCAGGTGCCGTGGGCGAAGTCCGGACGCTCCCGGTGATCGGCCGGACATTCGACCTCGAAGTAGGCGGCGTTCTCGCCTTCGAGCCGTTCGACCTGGATGCCGAGACGGCACGCTCCGCGCAAGCCGCAGGGCTCCGGGCAGAGGACGATGCCGGTCGCGCTCCGCGGAACCTCATGCGCCGAAAGATCAGCGGCGTCGAAGAACCAGCCCTCCCGAGACACCGACCAGATCATGCCCGTTCTGGTGCGACGCTGCCGTGACTTCCGACGCCGCTCTCGACCACGACCGGTTCTGCTGAGCGATCAGCCCGGACGTGCGGCTGTGGTCGATCGGACGTCCTCCGGGTCGAGGACCGCGGCGCGATACTGGTTCGGCCCGTGACCTCGGACGATGCAAGGGATGGCGCGAGTGGACACCGACTACCTGGTCATCGGGGCCGGCGCCGTCGCCATGGCCTTCGTCGATGCCCTGATCGAGGACCCCGAGGTCGATGTGATCATGGTCGACCGTCGTCCGGCCCCCGGGGGGCACTGGCTGGACGCCTACCCCTTCGTCCAGCTCCATCAACCCTCCGCCAACTACGGCGTCAACTCGACGCCGCTCGGTCACGACCGCGTCGACCACGACGGCCCGAACCGGGGCTTTCACGAGCTCGCCGGCGGCACCGAGATCTGCGGGTACTTCGACGGGGTGATGCGGCATCGCCTGCTGCCCTCGGGCCGGGTCCGCTTCTTCCCGATGAGCGAGTACCTCGGCGATCGGCGCTTCCGGTCGCTCCTCACCGGTCAGGCGTCGGAGGTGGCCGTGCGCCGTCGGGTGGTCGACGCGACCGTCCTGGCGTCCCGTGTGCCCGCCACCGAGCCACCACCGTTCGAGGTCGCCGAGGGGGCCCGCTGCGTCCCGGTCGGGGACCTGGTCCGGGTCGCCGACCCGCCGGACGGCTTCGTGATCATCGGCGCGGGCAAGACGGCGATGGATGCGTGCACCTGGCTGCTCGAACAGGGCACCTCGCCCGAAGCCATCACCTGGATACGGCCGCGCGACGCCTGGCTCATGAACCGTGCCTACTTCCAGCCCGGCCCGGGCGCCGTGCGCACCTTCGAGGGGGTGGTCGTCGAGCTCGAGGCCGTGGCGGCCTGCGAGTCCGTGGACCAGGTCTACGAGCGGCTCGAGCAGGCCGAGGTGATGCTCCGACTCGACCCCGCGGTGCAGCCGACGATGGCCAAGGGCCCCACCCTGAGCATCGCCGAGCGGGATGGGCTCCGAGGTATCGAGAACGTCGTGCGACGGGGTCACGTGCGCCGCATCGAGCGCGACCAGATCGTGCTCGACGAGGGGTCGATCCCGACGTCGTCCGGTCACCTCCACGTCCACTGCGCCGCCCCCGGCCTTCCCCGCGTCCCACCCCGCCCTGTCTTCGCCGAGGACACGATCACGCTGCAGTGCGTCACGCGCATGAGCCCGACGCTCTCGGCGGCCGTGACCGGCTACGTCGAGACCACCGACCGGTCGATCGGCGAGAAGAACCGCCTCATCCCGCCGAACCCGTACTCAGACACGCCCTTCGACTTCCTGCGAGCGGTGGTCATGGGGCTGCACGCCGAGGTGCGATGGGCCGCCGAGCCCGACGTCCAGGCGTGGCTCGACGGTTCTCGCCTCAACGTGGTGAAGGGCCTCGGGTCGACTGGCGAGCCCACGCTGCCCGACCTGCAGGGCCGCTTCCTCACGGCGGTCTTCCCGGCATTGGAGAAGCTCCGTGCCTTCCGGGCCACCGCGAGCCCCCGCGAGCAGGAGCTCATGTTCGACCCCGACGACGACGCAGAGGTGCGTCGCGAATAATCACTGGAACATACTTGTAGTGATTACTGAAGTGTTCTAGGCTCGCCCTCGTGGCGAGAGCAACGCCGACGAAGCAGGGCGCAGGCGCCGACCGCGAGAGCCGACGGCAGTACCGGTCACCGCTGCGGGCCCAACGGGCAGAGGAGACACGGACGGCGCTCATCGCCGCGGCAACCCGGTCGTTCACCGAAAAGGGTTGGGTCGGCACGGGGATGCGCGACGTGGCGGCCGACGCCGGAGTCTCCACGGAGACCCTGTACTCACACTTCTCCTCGAAGCGGCGGTTGCTCGACGCGGTGATCGACATCGCCGTGGTGGGAGACGACCGCCCCCTGGCGGTGGCCGAGCGACCGGAGTTCGCGGCGATGGCCCAGGGCTCTCGTACCGAGCGGATCTCGGCCGCGGCGCAGCTCATCGCGGTCATCCACGGGCGAACCGCCGCGTTCGCGAAGGTGATCCGCGAAGCCGCTTCGAGCGACGCCGAGATCGCCGAAGTGCTGCGGGCGACTCGCGAACGTCAACGTCGAGATGTCGGAGCCGGCATCGAACTGATCCTCGAGCGGGAGCCGACGGCCGCCGAGCGTGACGGGATATGGGCGATGGCGAGCCCAGAGCTGTACCTGCTGCTCGTGGCGGAGTCCGACTGGACCCCCGAGCAGTACGAGGAATGGATGGCCGAGACGCTCGAGCGCGTCCTTCCCTCCCCCTGATGACACAAGGAGCTCTGCCGTGACCCTCGACGCCGATGCACCAGCGGACACGTCGATGATGCGCATCACCCACCAGGCGTTGCGCCGCGACCTCGACCGCGCCGTGGCCGTGCTGCGCCGCAGCCCACCCCCCGGAGAACGGCAACGTACGGCTGTCGCCTCCCACCTCGAGTGGATGATGGGGTTCCTCCACGACCATCACGAGTCCGAGGACGCCGGCCTCTACCCCGTGATCAGAGAGCGCCGGCCCGACGCAGCCGCGCTGCTGGACGCCATGAGCGCGGACCACGAGGCGATCGCTGTGGCGATGGCGGCGGTGGAGGACCAAGCCGCGGGCTATCGGACCAGCGACCGCGATGGCCGGCGGCATGCACTGCTCGCCGCGCTCGAGCAGCTGCAAGTGGTGCTCCTGCCCCATCTTCGCCGGGAGGAGGACGAGGCGATGCCGATCGCCTCGTCCACCCTCACCACCGCCGAGTGGCGCGCCATCGAGAACGAGTACAACATCGCGCCCAAGTCGTTCGTCCAACTCGGGCGAGAGGGTCACTGGCTGATCGACGACCTGAGCCCGGCGGACCGCGAGACCGTCGTCGGCTTGGTCCCCGCCGTCCCCCGGTTCGTCCTGCTCCACGGCTTCAGCCGCGCCTACCGCCTCCAGAAGCAAGCGTGTTGGGGCCCGCCACCGGATGTCCGACGCGTCCAGAAGGCCGGTCGCAACGAGGTCGTCGTCGACGCCCCCATCGACGCCGTCTGGGATGTCGTACAGGACGTCACCCGTGTCGGCGAGTGGAGCCACGAGTGCGTGTCGGCCTCATGGCTCGGCGGAGCAACGGCGGCGGTGCCGGGGGCCCGCTTCCGTGGCCGGAACCGCCAAGGCCTTCTCCGCTGGGGTCGGGTGTGCGAGGTTCGCACCGCGGAGCCGTACGAGTTCAGCTGGCGCACCGTGCCGACGACCTTCTATCCCGACAGTTCCGAGTGGTGCATCCGGCTCGCGGAGGATGACGGCGGCACGCGCATCGAGCAGACCTTCCGCGTGATCCGGGCGCCCAAGGTGTTGGACGTCGTCTACGCCACGATCCTGCCTGTTCACCGCGACCGCTCCGAGGCCCTGACCGAGGATCTTCGACGACTGGGCGAGGTCGTCACCGGGTCCTCCGCGGTCCGCAGCATCTCCTGACGGGATCGTGCAAAGGACCTGTCCGAACGCCAGCGGCAGCCTGCAGGTCAGAGTCGAAGGTGTGACGCACCGTTGAGGTCGAGCACGGTCCCGCTCGCCATCTCTGCCGCGGGCGACGCGAGGTAGAAGACCGCAGCCGCGACGTCGTCGGGCGAGGTGATCCGGTTGAGTGGGCTCTCGGCTCGCCGACCCTCGGCCTCGGCGCCGGCAAGAGCCTCCTTCGCCATCTCGGTGTCAGTGATGCCGGGAGCGACCGACGTGACCGCTATCCCCCGCGGCCCGAGGGCCCGAGCGAGCGATTGACCGAACGCGACCAGGCCGGCCTTGCTCGCGCCGTAGGCCGGTTGCCGAGGCTCTCCCCGGAAGGCACCACGCGATGCGACGTTCACGATCCGACCGCCCCGACCCATGTGCCGAGCGGCGCACCACGTCACGTTGGCGGCTCCTACGAGGTTGACCGCGAGCGTGTCTTTCCACGCCCGTTGCCAGGTGGCGTAGTCCGTCTCGCCGATCGGGTGCGGCGCGTAGACGCCGGCGTTGTTCACCAGCACGTCGATGCGACCGAATCCCTCGGCGACCTGATCGACCATCGCCAGGATCGCGTCGGGATCCGCAAGATCGGCATGTACCAACAGGTGGCCGTCACCGTCGAGCGATGCGAGCGCGGCCTCGGCGCGCGTTGCCCCAGTGCTGTAGTGGACGGCGACGCGGTCGCCGGATTCGGCGAACACACGGGCGATCGCCGCCCCGATCCCACCCGATGCACCCGTGATCAGAACAGCACGCCCGTGCTCGGCAGGAGCCACGCCGAATGGTAAGCGACGCCAGGTAGGTCACCAGTCGGAGCGC
>DATDAH010000149.1:0-3432 GCA_036525535.1 Acidimicrobiales bacterium | reverse complement strand
CGGCCCGAGGGTGGTGGGGACGTTGTGGTCCTCGGTGGCGACCGTCAGGTCTGGTCGGCGCACGGGCCGACCGGCGATTCGCAGGCCGTCGAAGGCCTGGGGCGAGGTCACCTCGTGGACCAGGTGGAGATCGATGTAGAGCAGGTCGGGCTCGTCGGTGCCGTCGCCACGGCGCACGACGTGGCGGTCCCACACCTTCTCCGAGAGCGTCTTGGCCATGAGGATCCTCGGGTCGTGCCGCGTCTCGAATAATGAGACTACGATCTTGTGTTGTGGAACCCAGGGTAAGCGGTGTGGGCACGATCGACAAGGGGGTGCGCGTGCTCGGCGCGGTCGAGGAAGCCGGGCCCTGCACCCTGGCCGACCTCGTCGCCACCACGGGCTTCTCCCGGGCCACCGCCCACCGGCTGGCGGTCGCCCTCGAGGCCCACGGGCTCCTGCGCCGCACCGCCGGCGGCCGCTTCGTCCTCGGCCTTCGCCTGGTCGGGCTGGGCCGGGCGGCGGCCGACGGTCTGCCCCTGGCCGACGCCGCCGGCCCGGCGCTGGCCGCGCTGCGGGAGGCCACTGGCGAGAGCGTCCAGCTCTATGTCCGTCAGGGTGACCAGCGGGTCTGTGTGGCGTCCCTGGAGTCGCCCCACGGCCTCCGTACGATCGTCCCGATGGGTGCCGCCCTTCCGCTCGACCGTGGCTCCGCCGGACGGGTCCTCCGAACGGCCCCCGACGGCTGGGTGGAAAGCGTCGAGGAGCGTGAGCGGGGCGTGGCCTCGGTGAGCGCAGCCGTGCGGGGCCCCAGCGGCGAGGTCCTCGCCGCCGTGGGCGTCTCCGGGCCGGTCGAGCGCACCACCCGCGCCCCGGGCGGGCGCTACGGCGATGCGGTCGAGGCGGCCGCGCACGCCATCGAGGCCGCGCTCCGGTGACCGACGCGCCGATGCTGGCGGCCATCGACATCGGGACGAACTCGGTCCACCTGGTGGTGGCCCGGGCCGCGGCCACCGATCGCTTCGAGATCCTCGCCCGGGAGAAGGACACGGTCCGCCTCGGCTCCGGCGGCGGGGAGATGAAGTGGCTGGACGACGATGCCGTCGACCGGGCGGTGGCGGCCCTCGGGCGCCAGCGGGCCATCGCCGAGGCCTACGGGGCGTCGGTCCGGGCTGTCGCCACGAGCGCGGTGCGGGAGGCCGAGAACCGCCACGTCTTCCTGCGGCGGGCGGCGGTGGAGGCCGGCGTCCGGGTCGAGGTCATCTCCGGGTTCGAGGAGGCCCGCCTCATCCACCTCGGGGTGCTCCAGGCCGTCCCCGTGTACGACCGCCGGGTGCTCATCGTCGACATCGGCGGGGGCAGCACCGAGGTGGTCCTCGGCGAGCGGGACGAGTCCCTCGTAGCCCGCAGCCTCAAGCTCGGGGCCATCCGCCTGACCGACCGCTTCTTTCCGGACGACACGATCAAGGCCCGGGCCGTGACCCGGTGCCGCCGCCACATCCAGGGCGTGGTCGCCCCGATGCAGCGTGAGATCGACCGTTTCGACGTCGCCGTGGCCAGCTCGGGCACGGCGCAGAGCATGGCGGTCATGGCCCTCGCGGCCCGAGGCGCGGACCCGGCCCAGACCCTCAACCAGGTGGTGATCACCACGGCCGAACTGGCTGCCGTCGTCGAGGCCCTGCTCGCCGCCCCGACGGTGCCGGAGCGGCGCCGCATCCCCGGGCTGGACGCCGCCCGGGCCGACATCATCGTCGCCGGGGCTCTGGTCCTGCAGGAGGTGCTGGCCGCCTTCGGAGCCACCGAGCTGATGATCTCGGAGTCGGCCCTGCGGGAAGGCGTCCTGGCCGACACCTACCAGCGCACCCATGGGGGCTCGCTGCACCACCTGCGCGACATCCGTCGACGCGGCGTGCTGCACCTGGCCCAGCTCACCGACGAGGACCCCGAGCACTCGGCCCGCTCCGCCGACCTCGCCCTCGACCTCTTCGACCAGCTGGCCCCGTGGCACGGCCTCGATGACGGTCCCCGCGAATACCTGGAGGCGGCGGCCCTGCTCTGCAACGTGGGCCTCTTCATCTCCCACTCGGGGCACCACAAGCACAGCTACTACGTGATCCGGAACTCCGAGCACCTGACCGGCTTCACCGACAACGAGATCGAGGTCATCGCCCAGGTCGCCCGCTACCACCGCAAGAGTGCCCCCAAGCCCAAGCACGAGGCGTTCGCCGGCCTGGACGAGGCCGACCAGGCGGTGGTGCGCACGCTGGCCGGGATCCTCCGGGTGGCCATCGGTCTCGACCGGGCCCACCGGGGCAGTGTCGTCGCCCTGGACTGCCGTGAAGACGGGGACGGCCTGGTGATCGAGGTCGAGGCCGCAGCCGGCGTCGACACCACCGTGGAGATCTGGTCGGCTGACGAGCGCAAGGGCCTGCTGGTCGACGTCCTGAACCGGCCCGTCGAGGTGCTCAGCGGGAGCTGAAGGCGCCTGCTCGCCGGACGACGTCCGTCACCGCGTCCTCGAGCACCGGCACGAAGAGCTCGGGCTCCATCACACAGCCACCGTGGTCCATCGGCACGAGGTGCACGGTGGCCCCGGGAATCGCCGCGGCCAGCTTGGCCTGACGGGCCGGCGGGACGACCCGGTCGACCTCGGTCACGATCACGGCGGTGGGCACGTTGACGTCGCCGATCCAAGCATGGGAGGAGAACGCCCCGATGGCCTGGCCCGCTTCGAGCACCATGCGGGGGTCGGCCGCCTCGAACTCCCCCCGGGCCCAGTCCGACACACCGGGTCGGCGGTTGATGACCCGCTGGGCCGCGCCGGCCCGGACCGAGGAGGGAACCAGGCGGGCGGCGGCGGCCATCGCCCCCAGCGCGGTGAACCCTCCGGCGGCGGCCCGGTTGCCGCGGAAGTTTCGGGCCGTGGCTCCCAGCACGAGGCCACCGACCCGGTCGGGGTGGCGGTGCCAGGTGAGTTGGGCGATCAGCCCACCCATCGAATAGCCGACCGGGATGAAGCGGTCGATGCCGAGCACGTCGGCCAGAGCCACAGCGTCGTCTGCGCAGTCGGCCAGGCGGAAGCGGCGGGCGTTGCGGATGCCCTGGCCGTGACCCCGGTGGTCGAGGGCCACGACCCGACAGTGCTCGGCCACGGCGGCGTAGGCCGGGAACCAGTTCAGGTCGGCCGTGGCGGTCCATCCGTGGAGGAGGATGACCGTCGGGGCGTCGGCCCCGGCCCGACTGGGGAGATCGCGGTGGAACGTGGTCCCCCGCCCAGGCAGCGCGACGGGTCCACCAGGAGGGAGGGTCGGGATGGTGATGGCTACGCCCCCACCGAGACGATCTCGACGCGCAGGGTTCCTCCGGGGGTCTCGGCCTCGACGACGTCGCCGGCCTGGGCCCCGACAAGCGCCTTGCCGATGGGGGAGCCGGGGGACATGATCTCGATGCCGT
>DATDAH010000148.1:0-14640 GCA_036525535.1 Acidimicrobiales bacterium | reverse complement strand
GGTGCTCGACGGCGACCTCACCATCAAGGGCGTGGCCCGTCCGGTGAGCCTGGACCTCGAGTTCCTCGGCGCCGTGACCGACCCGTGGGGCGGCAGTCGCCTTGGCTTCACCGCCGGTGGCGAGCTGGACCGTGAGGACTGGGGCCTGAACTACAACCAGGCGCTCGAGACCGGTGGCGTGGTCATCGGCAAGAAGGTCACCCTGGAGATCGAGGCCGAGCTGGTCCGCCAATAGCTCATCCGCTCTGCGGCGGCCCGTCCAACCCCCCCGGACGGGCCGCCGTGGCGCGTCTGGGAACATGGGGCGGTGACTCCGGAGAACGTCGTGGTCGTCCTGCTCGACTCGCTGAACCGGCACGACCTCGGCTGCTATGGCGGGACCGACTTCGCCACCCCCCACCTCGACCGGTTCGCGTCCGAACGGGCCACCCGCTTCACCCGCCACGGGACCGGGTCACTGCCCTGCATGCCGGCCCGCCACGACATCCTCTGTGGCGCGCTCGACTTCCTCTGGAAGCCCTGGGGCTCGATCGAGGCCTGGGAGCGGCCGGTCACCGGCGCCCTCCGTGACGAGGGCGTGGTCACCATGCTGATCTCGGACCACCCCCACCTGTTCGAGACCGGTGGGGAGAACTACCACACCGACTTCTTCGCCTGGGACTACCAACGGGGCCACGAGGGCGATGCCTGGCGGACCGCGCCCGACCCCAGCTGGGTCGGCTCGCCGGCGGTCGGCGCCAGCTGGTTCTTCGACCGCCTCCACGGGACCGACCTCGGCCTGGAGCGGGGCTATGACCGGTCGCGGACGTGGTTCCGGTCCGAGGAGGACTTCCCCGGGCCCCGGGTCATGGCGGCCGCGGCGGACTGGCTGCGCACCGCCACCCCCCACCACGACCGGTGGCTCCTCTTCGTCGACGAGTTCGACCCCCATGAGCCCTTTGACGTGCCCGCTCCATGGGAGGGGGTCTACGAGGACGACCCCTGGGAGGGTGAGCGCCTGATCTGGCCGCCCTATGCCGTCGGCGGCGTCAGCCGGGGACACTTGAGCGAGGCTGAAGCCCGTCACCTGCGGGCCAACTACGGCGCCAAGGTCTCCTTGATCGACCACTGGTTCGGTCGGGTCCTCGCCGCTCTGGACAACCAGGGCCTGTGGGACTCGACGGCGGTGGTGGTCTGCACCGACCACGGCCACTACCTCGGTGACGTCCGGGGCGGCGACGACCTCTGGGGCAAGCCGGGTGTGCCTCAGTACGAGCCGCTGGGTCACATCCCGCTGCTCGTGCACTGGCCGGGGGTTGGCGGTGGCGGGACCTGTGACGCGCTGACGACCAGTCTCGACCTGCACGCCACCCTGAGCGAGGTGTTCGGGGTGAGCGCCGGCCACCGCACCCACGGTCGGTCGTTGGCGCCGCTGCTGACGGGCGAGGCGACGACGGTACGGGAGTGGGCCGTCGGCGGGGTCTGGGGCAACTGGGTCCAGGTCACCGACGGCCACCGCAAGTACGCCCGCGCCCCGGTCGGTGACCCATTTCCCCTGTCGATGTGGTCCAACCGCTGGTCCACCATGCCCCTGCACATCGCCGGGGTGGAGGGCCTGCCCCCGCCCGACGGCCGGGCCTTCCTGGACACCATGCCGGGCACGGACATCCCGGTCATCCGCCAGCCCTACGCTGCCGGTGACCGCCTCCCGTTCTGGGCCGGCCAGGGCCTGGTCGACCAGCACCACCTCTACGACCTCGACCTCGACCCCGACGAGGCCGAGAACCGGACCGGCGAGGCCGTGGAGGCCGACCTGGTCGACCTCTTGCGGTCGGCGCTGGTCGAGCTGGAGGCTCCGACCGAGCAGCTCGAACGCCTCGGTCTGGCGTGATCGACCGGGAGAACGCCCTGGTGAATCGTCCGGGCACTTCCTAGAACGCTCTAGCGCAGCAGGACGTCGATACGGCCGCGGTCGGCCTCGACCTGGGCCCGGGTCGAGCGGGTCGGCCGCCGTTCGGCGACCTGCACCAGGTAGACGGCGGCGTCGTCGACGCCCGTGACCTCATACGGGAACACGCAGGTCGTGGCGGTGGGACTCCGGTCGAGGCGACCGGCCTGCAACTCGGTGCGGCCGAGGACCTCGCCCCGGGCGTTGCTCACGGTGAGCGCCGACCCGGCTCCGATGCTCTGCGCCGATCCCGTCCCACAACCGTCGCCCGCGGGACCATCCTCGGGGTCTCCGGTACTGCGGACCGAGGCGGCGCCGACGCGGACCTCACCGGCAAGGGTCTGACCGCGGTCGCCGCCACCGGAGGCGACGACGAAGGCCGCGGCCCCCGCGATCGCGGCCAGAGCGACCACCGCGAGAAGGATGAGGACGCGGCGCCGGCGCCGGCCAGTGGTCGCTCCGGGGGCCGTGCCGTCCGGGTCGTCGAAGTCGGGCAGCGGCCTGGCCGCGGCGGCCATGTCGGCCTCGGCGGCGGCGATGTCGACCTCGGCCCGGTTCTGGACGTGGGTCGTCCACTGCTCGCCGTCCCAGTACCGGTAGCGGGTGGAATCGGCCGGATCGCCGTACCAACCCGCCGGGAGTGCCGTCACCGTGCGCCTTTCGTCCTCGAGGTTCTTCCTGGTTGACCGTCGGCACTTGGCGGGCGGAGGTGAGCGCCGGTCTCCCTCGCTCAGAGCGCGATCGAACGGTGCAGCCAGACGGCGACGACCTCCATACCGACCTTCTCGTACAGGCCGAGGGCGCCCGTTCGCGAGTCGGTCGAAAGCATCGACGCGGTGGCCCCGTGGGCTCGGGACCGCGCGAAGGCGTCCGCCAGCAGGGCCCGGGCGAGGCCCCGGCCCCGCTGCGCTGGCTTGACGGCCACCTTCTCGACGTACCCCACCTCGCCGGCGACGAAGACGAAGGCCGCGCCCACGATCTGGTCGGCCGGGTCGGTGACGACCCGGAGGTTCCAGGGCTGGAAGCCCGGGCGACGCACGACCTGGGCGGCGAAGTCCTCGAACGGCTGTCGGTCCCGATCGGACCACTCGAGGAAGGCGTCTTCGATGACCGTCCAGGCCGCCCGGTGATCGTCCTCGGTGGCGGACCGGATGGTGTAGCCGCCGGGAAGGGGTTGGTCCTCGATCCGGCGACCGTCGGGGAGGGCGAGCACCCAGCTGGTCCAACGGACGTCGTAGCCGAGGGCCTCGAGGAGACGATCGCCGGGGCTGCCTTCCGGGACGGGCATCCCGACCCGGAGGGCGCCGGCGGTCCGGGCCCGGTCCTGCATCCACAACGCGAGGCTCGTACCCAGCCCCTGCCCGCGGTGATCAGGGTGGACGGCGGCGTCCCCTCGGTCGCCCCCGCTGAACTCGCTATAAGCGACCAGGGTCTCGCCGGCGAACACCCCCAGCGTGTTGGGTGCGATGGCGAAGCTGGGCCGCTGCCAGTCGCCGAGGATGTCCTCCTCCTCGACCCCGACCTGCCCGGTGTCGTGCAGCTCCTGCGCCGCCATCACCTCGAACACGGCGTGGGCGTCGGTCAGGGCCAGTGGCCGAGCGGTCAGTCCGTCGGGGAGGGGGATCGGCCCGTCATCCATGGGATCAGTGAACCGCATGGGACTGTCGGGACCATCGGGATTTGTCGCGACAGGGGCTCGACCGACGCCCGAGAGCAGGCCGAGGGCACCCGGTACCCTCCGGCGTCGTGTACGAGGTGCTGATCATCGTCGCCCTCGTCGGGCTCCTCCTCTGGCTGCCCTACAAGCTCCGCCAACGCCGGGGTCGCTAGCGCGGCAGGGCAACTGGTGGTGCCGGCTCGGCCGTGATCACCACCGCCCCACCACCGCCCCACCACCGGTCCGGTCCACGATCGGCACCCAGAAGGTCGGTTCCCGATCGATCGCTGACGCCGGGGTCTGAGAGCCCGCTGATCGGCCCGGTCGCCCGAGTGCCGCCGGAGACCCGGAGGAAGCCATGTCCACCACGTCTGTTCGAACGCGCCCGTCCCCGCTCCTCGGCCTGGTCGTCGGAGTCATCGTGGCCCTCCTGGCCGGCGGAGCCCTTGTCGCTCCGAGCGCCGCCCAGGAGGAGCCGGCGCCGACCCCACCGGCGCCCGCTCCGTCCGCCGAGGGGGCCCAGGCCACCGTGAACGACGTGCTGTTGGTCGGTGACTCGATCATGAAGTCGACGGGGACGGCATTGGCCCACCAGCTCGGCGCCCCTTGGCGGGTTCACAACGAGGGGGTCAACGGCTCCGGCCTGCTCACGCCCGGGTTGTTCCCGTGGCCGAGGCACCTCGCCGCGTCGCTGAACCGGTTCGACCCCGATGTCGTGGTCATGCTCTTCATCGGCAACTACACCTCCGACCCCGCCCAGAAGTGGATCGGCGCCGACGGTCGTCTGGTTCCCGACGTCTACGCACGGTCCTTCGCCCCGGAGTGGGGTCGCCAGGCCGAGCGGTTCGTGACCCAGATGATCGACTCCGGTGCCGGCGTGGTTCTGGTGCTGCCCCCACCGATGCTCAGCGCCCGGCTCCAGATCGTGATCGACCGCCTCCGGGCCCAGTACCTGGCGCTGGCCTCCCGTCATCCTGAGGTGACCCTGGCCGATGCCACCACCGCAGTCGGTGGGCCCAACGGCGAGTGGGTGGCCACCCGGCCGACCGCGTCGGGCGGCTCGGTCCCGGTGCGGACCGCCGACACCGTCCACCTCGCTCCCCACGGCCAGGCCTGGTGGCCCGCGAGGTCCGGTTCGGGATCGGCCGGGCCCGCCGCTGAGGTCAGTGGATGGCGTCAGACTGTCCGGCATGGAGCTGACCGGCGAGAGCATCGACCTCTATGTCCGTCACGCCTTCGCGGGCATGGCGCGGGTGCTCGACCGGCTCGACGACGACACGGTGAACCAGCGACCAGGTGACTGGGGGACCAACTCCGTCGCCGGCTTGGTCGTCCACTGCTGTGAGCTGGCGCCGTCGTGGTTCGCGATGCCGGGCCTCGGTCGAGACAGCGACCGGGACCGCCAAGCCGAGTTCGCCGCCCGGGCCACGGTGGACGAGCTCCGGAAACGGATCGATGACGCGGCCGGGCGGACCTGTGCCCTCGTGGCGGAGTTCCAGGTCGGCCCGACGGTCGCTGACCACCCGTTCCGCGACTTCATGCCGGGTACCGACCGCACGGACGGCGCCTTGGTGCTCCACGTCCTCGAGGAGCTGTTCCAGCACCTCGGTCACATGGAGGTCACCGCCGACGCCCTGACCCCGACGATCTGAAGCACGAGCTCTGACCCGCTTCAGTCGAAACGCCCGCGGAGGTCGCGGCGGGAGCCGATGTCGAGCTTCCGGAACACCTTGCGCAGGTGGTAGTCGACCGTGCGAGCGCTGATGTACAGCTTCTCGGCGATCGTCGCGTTCGTGTCGCCCTCGGCCGCCAGGCGGGCGATCTGGGCCTCCTGGGGCGTGAGATCGTCCGCGGTCTCGACAGTGCGGCGCCGGGCCCGCTCACCGGTTGCCGCCAGCTCGAGGCGGGCCCGTTCGGCGAACGCCTCGGCGCCCATCTCGGTGAACCGCGCGTGCGCGGTGCGGAGCTGCTCCCGTGCCCCCGTCTTCTGCTTCTGGCGCCGGAGCCATTCGCCGTGGAGCAGGTGGGCCCGGGCGAGGTCCGCTCGGGCCGAGGTCGCGGCGAGGCGGTCGGTTGCCTCCCGGTAGAGGCCATCGGCCTCATCCGGACCGGCCAGGAGCGCCCGGGATCGGGCGAGCAGGGCAAGGGCGTGCTCGGTGCCGCTGGCCTCGGCCCGGCTCCGCAGCGTCTCGAGGGCCCTTCCCGCCATCTCCGGATCGCCCGAGCGCACCGCCGCTTCGACCAGGTCGGGGAGCACGCGGGAGTGGACGCCGAGCGAGTCGCCGGCGACCAGGGCGCTCGCCGCGTCCCGGGCCGCGGCGTAGTTGCCGTGAGCGATGTCGAGGGTCACGCCGGCGATGCGGGCGATCGCCACGGTCGCTCCGTTGCCCAGTGCCTCACTGGCGTCGACAGTGGCCTGCAGGATGGCCGCGATCTGGTCGTCACCGCCCCGCCACGCCAGCAGCTCCGGGTGCCGGTAGATCTCCCACTGCGCCGCGGTGGCGCCGAGGGCGGACCGCATCTGGTGGCCGTCGATGAGGAACAGGTCGGCGGCCGTCAGGTCGCCCAGGATCGTGGCCTCCATCGATTGGCAGTAGAGGACCGTGTCGAGATCCCGTAGTGCTCCAACCGACCGGGCCCGATCATTCATCTGGCCCAGGAGCGTGGTCTGGGCGTCCTCGTCCCAGGTCATCATGCAGAAGGTGACGCCGAGCAGGTCGCGGTACAGACTGCGGTCGTCGCCCCCGACGGCCAAGCAGGCGGCGACGGCCCGGCGAAGCGCGGGGACGGCGCGTTCGTAACCCACGGTGGCCAACGCGACGTAGCCGTCCAGGACGAGGGCGGCGGGCGAGGGGGTTCCGGCATGGCGAGGGACCTGGGTGATGACGTCGGCCACTTCGGCGGGGGTGGTGCCCTGAAGGAGGTGCTCGGCGTTGATGAGGAGCTGACAGCCCCGGACCAGCGCATCCTCGGCGCCGCCAGGGTTGCGTTCGGCGAGGAGCTCGGCCGCCCGGAGACAGGTGGCGGTGGCGCGAGCGAAGGCTTCCGGTTGGCCGGTCTGGATCTCGACATCGGTGCTGAGCAGGAGCATCCGGGCCCGGCCGATCTCGTCGAGCGTGGCCCCGTCGACCTTGTCGAGCAACGTCCGGGCGGTCAGGAGTGATCCGGCTGTGATCGCGGCATCCGCCGCGCCGAGGAGGCGCCGCGACCGCGCCGCGCTGTCCGGCGTGAGCTCTGCGGCGCGGGCCAACGCTGCGGCTGTCGCCGCGAACCCCCCCCGTTCCCGGGCCCGGCCCGCCGAGCCTTCCAACTGGGCGGCGACCTCCTCGTCCGGGCCGACGGACGCGGCGGCGAGGTGCCAGGTGCGTCGGTCGATGTCCGTGCCGCGAACCGTTGCGTCGGCCAGGGCCCGGTGGGCCTGGCGCCGGCCGCGGCTGGCGGCACCCCCGTAGACCGCGGCGCGAACCAGGGGATGGCGGAACTGGACGTCAGTCCCCACTCGGACGATGCCGGCGCGCTCAGCGGGCGTGCCCGCGTCCGGATCGAGGCCCGTCGTCGTCGCCGCCCCCGTGATGCCGGCCAGGTCGCCCGTGGGTTCGGCGGCGGCGAGGAGGAGCCAGGCCTGGGTCTCCTCCGGGAGTCCCCGGATCTGGGTGAGGTAGTGAGCTTCCAACCGGCTACCGAGCGGGAGCGGCTCGACCGAGGTCACGGCGTCGATGACCGGATGCGATGACAGCTCCGCCCCCAGATCGGCGATGGCCAGGGGGTGGCCGGCGGTCTCGGTGACGACGCGATCGGCGGTGGCGGCGTCGAGGGCCCCGTCGACCACGCGATGCAGCAGTTCCAGCGCGTCGGCCCGATCGAGGCCGCCGACCACCATCGAGGGGATCCCGTCGAGGGCAGTGAGGTCGGCGGCGCCCTCCCGTGCCGCGAAGAGCACGAGGATCCCTTCGGCCTCGACGCGTCGGGCCACGAACGCGAGGACGGCCAGTGACTCCCGATCCAGCCACTGGGCGTCGTCGACGCACAGCAGCACGGATGTCTCGGTGGCCGCCTCTGCCAACAGGGAGAGGGTGGCCAGGCCCACCAGGAACGGCTCGGCCGGAGGCCCCGTCGCTCGTCCCCAGGCGACGTCGAGGGCCTGGCGCTGCCCGTCCGGAAGGCGGGCCACGCCGTCGAGGAAGGGGGTGAGAAGACGGTGCAAGGCCGCGAACGGATAGGCCGACTCGGCCTCCACGCCGATCGTCCGGACGACCTGGAGTTCGTCGGCCGCACCGGTCGCGAAGTCGATCAAGACGGTCTTGCCGATGCCGGCGTCACCGACCAGGACGAGCGCGCCGCTCCGGCCGGTGCGCACCCCGGCGATGAGGCCCTCGATCGCCGCCCGCTCCTCGACGCGGTCCACCAACGACGCCGGCATCGAATGAGTATGGACTACGCGTTCCTCCGGATTCGATGCCGGACCCCTGGTGGGGACCATGGCCGTGACGCAACCGTCCACGGCAAGGGACCCTCCGAATGACCACCGCACCCGACACGATCGTCCTCATCCACGGCTTCTGGGTCACGCCTCGGAGCTGGGAGGAGTGGATCGACCACTACGAGGCCAAGGGCTACACCGTGCTCGCCCCCGCCTATCCGGGCTTCGAGGTCGAGGTCGAGGCGCTCAACGCCGATCCGACGCCCGTCGTCGACCTGCGGGTGCCGGACCTCATCGACCACCTGGAGGCCGTCGTCACCGACATCCCGACGCCGCCGATCCTGATCGGGCACTCGGCGGGTGGGGCGTTCACCCAGATCCTGCTCGACCACGGCTACGGCGCCGCTGGCGTGGCCATCAACTCTGCACCCACCGAGGGGGTACGGGTGGTCCCGGCCACGCAGATCAAGTCCACCTTCCCGGTGCTCAAGAACCCGGCCAACCACCACAAGGCGGTGGGCTACTCACTGGAGCAGTGGACCTACGCCTTCACCAACACCTTCACCCCCGAACGGTCCCGGGAGACCTACGAGCGCTACCACGTGCCCGCGTCGGGCCGCATCCTGTGGGACAGCGTGTTGGCCAACCTCGAGCCCGGTCACCAGGGAACCTGGGTCGACTACGACAACGACGACCGGGCCCCGCTGCTGTTCATCTCCGGCGACGCGGACAACCTGATGCCGCCCCGCATCCAGCAGTCGAACGCCAAGCACTACAAGTCGGACACGGTCACGGAGGTGAAGGAGTTCGCCGGCCCGCACCTGCTGCCCATGGCCGAGGGGTGGGAAGCGGTCGCCGACTACGCGCTGGACTGGGCCCTCGAGCACGCGGTCGTGTCCGAAACGGCGTGAGTGACCTGCGCATCACCCACATCGGCGGGCCGACGGTCCTGGTCGAGGTCGAGGGCTGGCGGATCCTCTCGGATCCCACCTTCGACCCGCCGGGTCGGACCTACGCCTTCGGCTGGGGGACGAGCTCCCGCAAGACGACGGGCCCCGCCGTCGCTCCGGAGGACATCGGGCCCGTCGATGTGGTCCTGGTCAGCCACGACCACCACGGCGACAACCTCGATGACGCCGGCCGGGCGCTCCTGCCGTCGGCCGGCGTCGTCGTGACGAACTCGTCGGCGGCCACTCGCCTGGGCGGCACGGCGAAGGGGCTCGACGCGTGGGAGACCACGCGGGTCGAGGGCGTGGGCCGACCGACGCTGGAGATCACGGCCACGCCGTGCCGCCACGGTCCTCCGCTCAGCCGGCCGATCGTCGGCCACGTCGTCGGCTTTGCGCTCCGGTGGGAGGGCCAGCCCCACGGCGTCC
The DNA here is from genome assembly GCA_036525535.1 of Acidimicrobiales bacterium. Lineage (GTDB taxonomy): Bacteria > Actinomycetota > Acidimicrobiia > Acidimicrobiales > DATDAH01 > DATDAH01. The sequence goes on along the minus strand of DATDAH010000148.1, from coordinate 5,260 downwards.
TCTGGTTCTCGGGCGACACCGTGCTCTACGACGGGGTGCGGGAGGTCGCCGGCCGCTTGGACGTCGACACCGCCGTGCTCCACCTCGGCGAGGTGAAGTTCCCCGTCACCGGCCCGATCCGATACAGCATGACCGCCGAGGAGGGGGTGGAGCTGTGTGGCCTGCTCTCTCCCGGAACCGCCATCCCCGTGCACTACGAGGGGTGGTCCCACTTCCAGGAGGGACGGGCCGAAGTCGAGCGGGCGATCGCCGCCGCGTCCCGCGACATCCGGCGCCGGTTCCGGATCCTCGACCTCGGCGTACCGGCGGAGATCGCTGCGAGCGGGTGACGAGGGTCGAACCGGCGTTCAGGCCGTGCCGGGGCTGGTCGACGGGTGCGGCGTGGGCTCCGTCCGGGGCTCGGCCGGAGTCGGCGTGCGAGACGCCGCGGGCACGCCGAAGGCGAGGTTGAGGACACCACCGATCGCCAGACCCAACCCGGCGCCGCAGATGACGTCGAGCGGGTTGTGGGCGCCCACGTACACCCGCGTGAAGAGCACCGTGCCGGCGATCGCCCACGGCACGATCTTCCACCGCCCAGGCAGATACGGCGAGACGATGGTGGCGAGGGCGGCGATGAGCACCGCGTGCCCGGACACGAAGCTCTCGCCACCGGCGGAGACGTCACCACGGAGGTGGACGTCGCTGCCGATCGAGGTCCCCGGTCGTTGGCGTGAGGCCACCCCCTTCACGGCCCGCTCGGACACCAGTTTGAGCACGGTGGTCGCCAACGCGGCCCACGCCAGCCGGTAGCGACGCAGCAGCAGGGCGACGAGGGCCACGAGCGGCCCGATGAACAGCGCCCCGGCCTGCTGGAACGGCCACAGCACGGGGTAGAGCGCCGCGGGGAGGTCGTTCACCGCTCGGAAGACCGCCTCCTCGGCCCCCGAGACGTTGCCGTCGCGCACGAGCAGCATCCCGACGCCGAGCACGCCGAGTCCGACGCCGACGCTGAACACGTCGCGGGTTCGGCGTTCGTAGCGGATCGTCTGGCGGCTGTGGGTGCGGGCCACCGGCCTCCCTCCGAGTGGTGGTCGAGCGGCAACGGCGACCTTACGCCTCGATCGTCGAGCCCGCGGGGGTTGGCTTCCACGGACCCTGTCGATGTGGAAGGCTCCTTCGACGACCCTTCGGAGGAGGAGCGGGACGATGCGCCGTCGTCGAACGATCGGCTCTCTGGTCCTCGCTGCGCTGGTTGGCGTCGTCGGCGGATGCAGTTCGGAGCCGGGTGACCAGGCTGAGTCGGCCGCGGTCAGGGTGGCATCGACCCTTCGCGACGACACGATCACGGTCGGGTCGTTCGACTTCGCCGAGAGCGAACTGGTGGCCGAGATCTACAGCCAGGCCCTGGAAGGCGACGGCTACCACGTGCGTCGTGCGTTCGGTCTCGGGCCCCGGGAGTTCGTGCTGCCGGCGCTCGCCGGCGGTCTGGTCGAGGTGGTGCCGGAGTACGCCGGGAGTGCTCTCCAGTTCTCGAGCCTGGCCTCCGACATCGGCACCGCGGACGTCGCCGCCACCAACGACCAGCTCGCCGGGCTCCTCGCCGAGCGGGGGATCACCGTGCTCGCCCCTTCGCCGGCGCAGGATGCCAACACCTTCGTGGTCACCCGCGAGACGGCCGAGCGCGAGCACCTGCGAACGCTGAGCGACCTCGCCGCAGTGGCCCCCGAGATGACATTCGCCGGCCCGCCTGAGTGCGCTTCCCGACCCTTCTGCCTGCTCGGCCTGGAACGGGTCTACCGGCTGACGTTTCGCGAAGTGCTGGCCCTCGACGCCGGCGGGCCCCTCACGCACCAGGCGATCTCCAGCCGTGACGCGGACGTCGCCCTGTTGTTCACCACCGACCCGGCCCTCATCGACGGGAACCTCGTCGAGCTCGAGGACGATCGCGCTCTGCAGCCCGCCGAGAACGTCACGCCGCTCGTGCGCTCCGACGTCGTCGACCACTTCGGGGCCACGCTCGTTGCTCGCATGGACACGATCTCGCCGCGGCTGACCACCGACGATCTGCGTGCGCTCAACGCCCAGGTCTCCGCCGGAGATCAGGACATCGCGGCCGTCGCGTCGGCCTGGTTGGCCGCGGAGGGGCTGTCGTGACCACCGAAGCGCGAGTGGACGCGCCCTCGGGGACGACCCGCCCTGGCTCCGACGCCACCGCAGCCTCGATTCCGTCGACGGCGCGTCGCACTCGCCGCCGTCGCCGGCCGTCTGGCGCACCCCCTCCGCTTCCCCGCAGCATCGGGCTCACCGGCAAGCTCTGGCTCGCGGCGATGGGGGTGCTGACGCTGTGGGCGGTCCTTGCGCACCTCTTCCACTCCGTCGACCGGTTCACCGCCCGGACGGATTCGGCCATCCTCCGGCAGATCGCCCGCCTCCGCACCGACTGGCTGACCGATGTCATGAACGGCATCGACCGCCTCGGCTCCGGCTGGGCCATGACGACCTTGGGCCTGGGTCTGATCGTGGCGTTGATGGTGTTCCGGCGTTGGCGCCACCTCTTCACCTACCTCGGGAGCATCGTCGTCATCGCCGTGATCGGGCAGATCCTCTACGCCAACTTCGCCCGGACGCGGCCCTTTGACGTCACGAGCATCGGGCGATGGGCGGGCTACGCCTTCCCGGCGCCACCGGTGGTCGTGCTCACGTTCGTCATCGTCGGCATCGTCTACGCCATCGTCGTCCCAGGACGTCCGCGCACGATCGCGAAGGCGGTGGGCGGCGTGGTCGTCGGGCTGTTCATCGCGGCGGAGCTGTATCTGGCCACCTACAACCCGACCGACGTCCTGTTCGGCGTCGCTCTCGCGGTGGGCATCTCGCTCAACGCCTTCCGGACGTTCACCCCGAACGAGGTCTTCCCCGTCGCCTATCGACAGGGCAAGACCGCCCACCTCGACATCGGCGGACGGCGGGGTGAGGCCATTCGGCGGGCCCTCCACGAGCAGCTCGGCCTCACGGTCCTCGACCTGAAGCACGTCGGTCTGGCCGGCTCGGGCGGCTCGACCCCACTGCTGATCACCGTCCAGGGTGATCCCGACACCCGCCTCTTCGGGAAGCTCTACGCCATGAGCCACGTCCGAGCCGACCGGTGGTACAAGCTCGGCCGCACGCTTCTCTACGGCCGCCTCGAGGACGAGGCGCCCTTCCAGTCCGTGCGCCGGCTCGTCCAGTACGAGGACTACGCGCTGCGGTTGCTGCAGGACGTCGGCATCCGGAGCGCCACGCCCTACGGGATCGTGGAGATGACGCCCGAGCGCGAGTACCTGCTGGTCACCGAGTTCTTCGCAGGAGCCGAGGAGATCGGTGACGCCGTGGTCGACGACGGCGTCATCGACCAGGGTCTGATGCTCATCCGGAGCCTCTGGGATGCCGGGATCGCCCATCGCGACATCAAGCCGGCGAACCTCATGGTGCGCGACGGCGAGCTGTTGGTCATCGACGTCGCTTTCATGCAGATCCGACCGTCGCCGTGGCGAGAGGCGGTGGATCTCGCCAACATGATGCTCGTCCTCGCGGTGCGCTCGGACGCCGATCGGGTGTATGAGCAGGCCCTCCAGTACTTCTCGCCCGACGAGATCGCCGAGGCGTTCGCCGCGGCTCGCGGCATCGCCAGTCCCTCGCAGCTGCGCTCGATGATGAAGGCGGACGGGCGCGACCTGCTCGCGCAGTTCCGCTCCATGGCCCCGGAGCGCCGCCCCATCTCGCTGCAGCGTTGGAGTGTCAAGCGCGTGCTCCTCGCCTTCGGGCTCGCGGTCGCCGCGCTCGTGGTCGTGCCGAACGCGGTGAGCCTCTTCACCCCCGTTCACGACATGCAGGTGACCGGTAGCCCGGACTGCGCCAACGACAGCAATCTCCTGGTCCTCATGGCGCAATCCGTGCCGTCGGCGACGGCGGTGCCGTGCGTCGCCTCGCTTCCCGCCGGCTGGGACGTCGGCGGCGTGCAGATCCGGAACGACCGCGGCGCCTTCTGGCTCGACTCCGAAGTCGCCGGAGCCCGGGCGGTCGAGGTGACGCTGCTCCCTCCGGAGCACTGCGCGGTCGAAGATGCGGCCGAGGTGCCGAGCGACGAGGTCGGCATGCGCCGCTTCGAGCGTCCCGAGGCGTTGCCGCCGGACCTGCGCAGCACGCGCACGTACGTCTTCGACGGGGGCTGCGTCACGTACACGTTCGAGTTCGGGGGCGACGCCACCGCGGCGCTCACCTTCGCCACGGACAACGCGCTGGCGTTCCAGCCCCGCGAGGAGTTGGTGCGCGAGGTGCGCGAGCAGTTGGGTCTGCAGCTCTGTGGAGCGGGGGCGCCGTGCCCGGGTGGCTCGTGATGGCGGGCATCGGGTGATCGCACTGGTGCTGGCCGAGGCCGGCCCGCTGGGGGCGGTGCTGCGCGTCCTCGCCGCGCTGGCGATGGCCGCGGCGGTGACGGTCATCTCCCTGCGCCTACTCGGCATCCGACGCGGATGGGGGACGGCGCTCGTGTCCGGGGCCGTTGGCTGGGCTGCCGCCGCCCTCCTCGCGCTCGGGTTGACCGGGTGGGACCGCGGCGCCGACGGTCTGGTGACGCTGACGTTGGCCATCGGCATCCCGGCGACGATGGCGACCGCGGTCACCCTCGACCTGTTGTCGCGACCCGGGTCGTTGGCGTTGGGTGAGCGCGCCGGGCTCGTCGTCACACCTCGGCCCGTTCGAGCGGTCCGCCGGCGGCTGGCCGTCCTCCGTCGTTACAACGAGTTGGCCCGTCTGCTCCGTCGGGAGGGCTTCGCGCCCTACCTCCCGATTGCCGGTCGCGTCGACATCGCCGGCGCCCCGGTCGGTGTCCGCCTCCGCCGCGTGCTGGAGGAGGCCGGCGGGGTCTACGTCAAGCTCGGTCAGATCGCCGCGACCCGGATCGACCTGGTGCCGGCGGAGATCGCCGATGAGCTCGCCAAGTTGCAGAACCAGGTTCCGCCCGAGCCGAAGGAGAACGTGGTCGCGGTGTTGGAGGCGGAGCTCCATGGCGACGTCGACCGAGTGTTCGCCGAGTTCGAGTGGGAGCCGCTCGCGGCCGCCTCGATCGGTCAGACGCATCGCGCCCGGCTGCACTCGGGCGCGGCGGTGGTCGTCAAGGTCCAGCGATTGGGGATCGAGGACACCATGGAGCGCGACCTGGCTGCGCTCGCCCTGCTGGCTGATGTCGCCCAGCGTCGCACCGTCATGGGCCAGGGGCTCCGATCGGGGGAGATGCTCGGGC
>DATDAH010000147.1:0-10813 GCA_036525535.1 Acidimicrobiales bacterium | reverse complement strand
GTCATCAGCCGAGCCGAACATGTCGGTGTGGGCCGACCCGCCGATCGTGTCCGCGGAGCTCCAGCGCCGTCTGGTGTCATCAGGGGGCGGTTGGTCATCGACCAGCTCGATCCACTGGCCGATCACCTGAGCAAAGTCCTCGTTGCCGAGCACGGCGGCGAGGTCCACGAACCCGTCGACGCATTCGGCGAACAGGGCCTCCCGGTTCTTCTCCGCCCTCGCCAGGAGCCGGGCTTTGGCCAAGGTCAGGTCCCCGCCGTCGAGGGCGGCGGCCACAGCCCGGTGCTGGGCGTAGAGGCGGGCCAGGCGGACCAGGCCGGCCGCCTCGGGGCCGGCCAGGATCGTGTTGGCCTTCAACCACGAGACGGCGGTGACCGCCCCGTCTTCGGCCCAGGCGGTGGCCCGGTCCCAGGACGCCAGCCCCCGGACGAGTTCGACCTGCATGGCCTCGTTGAGCCCGACGAGGTCCCGGACCCGGTCGGAGTGGGCCAAGGGCTGCCAGCCGGCACGGTCCTCCGCAGCGAGGTCCTTGATGTCGACCCGCAGCTCAGCGACCACGTCCTTCATGCCCCCATTCTCCCAAGGGGGTGTGACAAGAACTCCTCAACTCAGACCTTCGTGACAAAGAAATCCCAAGAACTTCTCGGGCAGCTGGATCGACGCTGATCCGAGGCGTGGCCTCGCCGACAGCCCATCGGAGGGTAACCACCACGGTCAATGGCGAGTCGCCGACCCCGACGGGCTTCCCGTGGCCTTTGGAGGAAATACATCCCGAATTCCGAGGTCATTTCCTCCAAAGGAATCGGCCGACCACCGACCGTGGCAGCACCCCAGCAGCAGAGGCGAGCCCGGTCACCGACCCGCCCAAGGCACCCCCCACGTGTCATCGGTGTCCCCGAGCCCGTGGGCCCAGACGCGACGACGGGGCGTCCCCCGGAGGGAACGCCCCGTCGTCGAGGAAACGGGTCTCAGCCGGCGGTGATGATCCGGTCCGCCGAGTTGTCCACGCTGTTGGCGCTCTCGCCCCCGAAGAAGCTCAGGGCGCCGATGCAGACGGCAGCGATGAGGGCGATCATCAAGCAGTACTCGACCAGGCTGGCCGCCCGGTCGCCCCGGCCCCGCCGTCCCTCACGGGGGGGTGGGTGGCTTCTGGTCAAAGTCATCGGATCTCCTCGGTTGTCCCGGCACCTCCCCCGAAGCGGGAAGAAGTGCTCCCTTGAGTCATCGGCACGTCCGATGGGGGACCCTTAGGCGGGATTGACCCCGCCAACGGGATTAGTCCAAATGGACTATGCCCATGCGAACGGCCTGGAGTACGGCCTGGGTGCGGTCCCGGGCGTCGAGCTTCTGGTAGATCGAGGCCAAGTGGTTCTTGACCGTCTTGTGGCTGATGTAGAGCTGCTCGGCCACCTCGGGGGTGGAGCAGCCGTTGGCGATGAGCTGGAGGACCTCCTCCTCACGGCGGGTGACGACCCGCTGCTCGTCGCTCGTGGCCGGATCGTCCAGCTTCCGGACCTCGTCCAGCATGGACGCAGCCAGGTTGGGGGAGATGATCGTCTCGCCGGATGCAGCCATGCGCACGGCGTCGGCGATCTCCCGGATCGAGCAGTCCTTGACCAGGTAGCCGCTGGCGCCGGCCCGGATCGCGGAGGCCAGGACGTCCTCGTCGGCGTGCATGGTGAGCATCACGACCCGGACGTTGGGGAGCGCCGCTCGGATCTCGCGCGTCGCGCCGACGCCGTCGAGCTCGGGCATGGTCACGTCCATCAGGATGACGTCGGGCTGCAGGCGGTGGGCCAGCTCCACGGCCTGCGCGCCGTCTGCGGCCTCGCCCACGACGCTGAAGCCCTGCTCGGTCATCGAGCGCCGGAGACCTTCGCGCAGCATGCGGTGGTCGTCGGCCAGCATGAGCCGGACGGCGGGGGCGCCGTCGGGGCCGGGTGGGGCTGTTGGAGCGGCCATAGGCGTGGTCATGTCAGTTCCCCTGTTGGAGGAGGCAGCGAACCCGGGTCCCTCGACCGGACGAGGAGGCCACTTCGACGGTGGCGCCGATGCTCGAGGCACGCTCCCGCATGCCGAGGATCCCGTAGGAGTCGAATCGTCCGGCGGTGCCGGAGGGGAAGCCCTTGCCGTTGTCCAGCACCTCGAGGGCGGCGGCCCGGCCGTTGCAACGCCACACGACCCGAGCCTTGGAGGCCTCGGCATGGCGTTCGACGTTGACCAGGGCCTCCTGGGCGATGCGCCACATCTCGCGCTCCTGGAGGAGCGGGAGGCGGGCGCCCTGGTCACAGTGGACCTCGATGACCAGGCCGCTTCGCTCGGCCACCCGGGTGGCGAAGAGCTCCAGGACGGGGGCGAGAGCCTGCTCGTCGGAGACGTCGGTGCGGAGGTCGTAGAGGGTGTCGCGGACTTCGCCGATCACGCCCCGGACGTCGTTGCGGAGCTGGTCGAGGGACGGGCCGAGGTCGTCGCCCCGCTCGTCGGAGTCCACGATGCGGTCCAGCTCGAAGGCCAGGTAGGCCAGCGACTGGCCGATGCGGTCGTGCAGGTCCCGGGCGATGCGGGTCCGCTCCTCGTCGGCACCGACCGTGCGGAGGCGGGCGAACCAGCGGGCGTTGTCCAGGGCCAGGGCGGCAGGCTCGACGAAGCCGCTCAGCAGCTCGACGTCCCGCTGCGTGTAGCGGTGCGTGGTGCCGTGCTCGATGGCGACGAGGCCGATGATGGCGCCCCGGGCCCGCAGCGGGGCGTAGATGCCCGAGGCCATGGACGGGGCCAGGCCGGGGCCACCACCGACGAGCAGGTTGGGCACGCCACCGACCTCACCCGTGCCGACCACCTCACGGAGCGCGGCGGGCAGGTCCTCGTGCGGGATCGCGTCGGGCAGGCGGACGCCGTGGCGGCGCAGGACCAGCCATTGCGAGTCGGTGTCGTCCATCAGGATGATGGCGAGGGCGTCACTGTCGAAGAGGTCCCGGAGCCGACTGAGGGTGGTGTCCAGCACCTCGTCGAGATCGAAGGAGGCCGGCAGGGTCTGGGCGACCCGGTGCAGCGAGAAGAGCAGGGTGTTCGCATCGGCCAGGCGTCCGAGACGCTCGATGGCCACCGAGTGCTGGCGGTCCGCCTCGCCGGAGATGCGGCGCCCGTAGCCGGCGACCATGGCCACCAGCATGAGCACGGCGCCCCACTGGGCGGCCAGGCGGATGGACTCGTTGTCGTAGCCGGCTTCGGCCAGCGCCGGCAGCGAGATGGCCACCGTGGCCACACCCGCCAGGCGGAGGCCGAAGCCGAACCCCCGGGCGAAGCCGGCGATGGTCAGGGCGGTGAGGACCGAGAAGACGAACGGCGAATCCCAGTAGCCGGTGTTGATCACGGCCAGGATGGGCAGGACCAGCTCGGCGAGGACCCGGATGAGGCTCTTGGTGTCGCCGGTGTACCGCAGGGGGTTGGCCGTGCGGAAGAGCGTGTAGGCGACGATGACGCCCAACCAGCAGACCGTGCGCCATTCGGCGTCGATGAACGCCGGAGCGGCCAGGGCGCCGGACAGCACGGTCGTGCCCCAGCGCACGGCCAGGATGGCGGGCCCGAAGGCGGTCAGGCGGTCGACGTCGTCCACCAGGCCGGACGCCACGACCAGCGGGCCGTCCTGCAACCCGCCCTCCCGGTTCAGCCGCGCGGTGCGGCGCAGGAGGGAGAAGCGGCGGCGGGGAGCCGCATCATCGTGATGATGATCGGTCTTAAGGGAGCGGCGCATGGGCGGCAGCGACTGGTTCTCCTCGAGAGATGTGACCCCGTTCCATCGGCGGTAGGACACGGATCTGTAGGCCTCCTGGCCCACTCGCTACCGTGCGCCGATGATCCTCATCGGCCTCACCGGTGGCATCGGCTCCGGCAAGTCGACGGTCTCCGCCCGGCTGGCCGAGCTCGGGGCGCGGGTGATCGACGCCGACGCCATCACCAGGGAGGTGCAGCAGCCCGGGACCGAGGTGTTCGCGGCGATCGTGGGGCGCTTCGGTGACGGGGTCGTCGCTGCGGACGGCTCCCTGGACCGTGCGGCCCTGGCGGCCAAGGTCTTCGGCGATCCCGAAGAACTGAAGGCGCTCACCGACATCGTCCACCCCGCGGTGGGCGTGACGATCGCCGAGCGCATGGCCGAGGCGGCCGGCACCGACGACGTCGTCGTGCTGGACGTGCCCCTCCTGGTCGAGTCCGGCCGGGACGACATGGCCGCCATGGTGGTGGTCGACCTGGATCCGGAGGTGGCCGTACAGCGCCTGGTCGAGCACCGGGGGTTCGCCGAGGAGGACGCCCGGGCCCGCATCAGCCGCCAGGCCTCCCGCGAGGACCGCCTGGCCAGAGCCGACAAGGTGCTCGACAACTCCGGGTCCGTCGAAGACCTGCTCGCCCAGGTCGACGCCGCCTGGCCCTGGATCCAGGCCCGGTCGCCGGTCCCCCCACCCGAGTAGGCCGTCGGCTGGTCGCTGGCCGAGCGCTTCTTGCGTCGATCGCACCTTGGATCCGTGGTGCAACGGACGCCAAATCAGGGTCGGAGCAACGGAGCGTGAGATTCCGGTCGATCGCGGTCTCGCCCGCCCCCGACGACGCGCGGCGGCACCCCACCCGTGGTCGGTAGGGCTAGAAGCGGAAGGAGCCCAGGAGGTCCGAGTAGTCGTCGGTCCACAAGCGGCCTTCGGCCGGAGGCAGCGGCCCCCAGCCATGGTCTCCGGTCAAGCCGGCCAGCGCCGCCGAGTTCGGGGCGAGGACGACCCACGTCGAGGACCAGTGTCCGGCATCGACCTGCTCGGGTGAGGGGACGTCGAGGCGGCCGACCGACGCGAGACCGAAGGTCTCGGCCAGGCGGCCCACGACGGGCGCCAGGTCGAAGTAGCGGTTGGAGATGTGGATGGCGAGGACGCCGTCGGCCCGCAGGTGGCGCAGGTACTCCTGCACGGCCTGGGCGGTCAGCAGGTGGACGGGGATGGCGTCGGAGCTGAAGGCGTCCAGGACCATGACGTCGTAGATCTCGTCGGTGCGCTCCAGGGACAGGCGGCCGTCGCCCAGGACGATGTCGGTGTCGGCCGCGCTGTCGCTCAGGTAGCTGAACAGCGTCGGGTCGGAGGCGATCCGGGCCACCGCGGGGTCGATCTCGTAGTAGGTGAACGTGTCACCGGTCCGTCCGTAGGCGGCCAGCGCCCCGGAGCCCAGGCCGACGACGGCCACGTCCCGCGGCGGGGCGGCGGCGCCGCTCACGAACACGTCGCCGATGGGGCCATCAGGGTGGTAGTAGCCGAGCGGCGTGGCCGGGTCGGCCGGATCCTGCATGCCGTGCGTGGTCGTGCCGTTCGCCAGCACGTGGCGGCCCTGCTCGTCCTCGAAGACCCGGTGGACGCCGAAGAAGGTGCGCTCGGCGTCCAGCGTCGGGTTGGGCTCGGCCACGCCCGCCACCAGGAGCACGCCACCGATGGCCAGGGCGAAGGTCCGCGGGGAGCGCAGCGCGACGTAGGCGCCGGCCCCGACGAGCGCGAGGAACAGGACCGGGAGGCGGGCGGCCTCCGGCGTGCCGGCGGCGCTGGTGGCCCGCCAGGCCAGGAGCAGTCCGGCCGTCAACGCAACGGCGACGGCGACAGCCCGGCCATCCAGGTGACGCCGGACCGCGGCCGTGGCCGGGCGCATGGCGACCACCAGGCCGAGGGCCAGCGGGTACTCGAGGATCGACGTGAACACGACCGGCGCGATCAGGGCTCCGGCGATGCCGCCGAGGACCCCGCCGAGGGAGATCCACAGGTAGAACTCGGTCAGGCGGTCGGCCGGCGGCCGGAGCTCGGCCAGGCGGGCGTGGGCCAGGGTGGCGGCGGCGAGGAAGAAGACGAGGTGGGGGACCAGCACCAGCCACACCGAGTCGAACGATGCGGCGAAGGCCGCGGCCAGGGGGACCGCCAGCAGGGCCACGGTCCGGCCCGAGACGTCGATCAGGCGAGCCGGCGGGCGGCCGAACGCGAGCACGAAGCTGAGCAGGTAGAGCGCCAGGGGCACGACCCAGAGCAACGGGATGGAGGCGATGTCGGTGCTCAGGTGCCGGGTGACCCCGAGCAGGAGCAGGCTGGGGGCGAAGGCGAACCCGATCAGCCGGAGCCGTAGCCGGGAGCCCAGGGGCGGCGAGGTCGGTCCGGCATCGATGGTCGTGGCCCCGGCGGTGGGATCGGACCGGCGGTGGATCACCCAGGCGCAGGCCCCCGTGAGCATCACGAAGGCCAGGTAGCCCATGCTCCACAGCCGACTCTGGGCCGAGGTCGACAGGTGGGGCTCGAGGAGCAGCGGGTAGGCCAGCAGGGCGAGGAGGCTGCCCACGTTGCCCGCGGCATAGAGGAAGTACGGGTCCGCCGCGTGGCGGTGCCCGCTCAGCGAGAACCAGCGTTGGAACGTGGGGCTGGCGGTGGAGAGGGCCAGGAAGGGCAGGCCCACGGTGATGGCCAGGACGAGCAGGGTCCACAGGGCCGGCGCGGTGCCGATCGGCAGGCGCCAACCCTCGGGGACGGCGAGGGGCAGGGCCAGCAGCGGGATGGCGACGAGGACGACGTGGACCGGGATCTGACGGCCGCGCAGCCACCGGGCCCCCAGGTGGGCGATGCCGTAGCCGAGGAGGAGGGTGGCCTGGAAGAAGACCATGGCCGTGTTCCAGACGTCCGGGGTGCCGCCCAGCAGTGGGGTCAGCAGCTTGGCCACGAGGGGCTGGACGAGGAACAGCAGGGTGGAACCGACGAAGCTGGCCACGGTGAACAGCACGACCAGGCCGCGGCCCGAGGACTCCGATGACGACGGTGCGGGCGTCGTTTCGGGGTCTGTGCGGGTGATCACGGCCACGGCGCTCCCGTCGGCGGGTACCGACCCACCCTGAGCCGACCGACGGCCCGGTGGCTGTCACAGCCCGTCGGTACCCTGCCCGGGTGGCCCGTGAAGATCGCTTCGAGATGGTGGCCGACTTCGCCCCGGCCGGCGACCAGCCCCAGGCCATTGCCGGGCTGAGCGAGGGACTGGCCGCGGGGGAGAAGTTCCAGACCCTGCTGGGCATCACCGGCAGCGGCAAGAGCGCGACCATCGGGTGGACCATCGAGCAGTTCCAACGCCCGACGCTGGTCATGGCCCCGAACAAGTCGCTCGCCGCCCAGCTGGCCAACGAGTTCCGGGCCTTCTTCCCGAAGAACAAGGTCGAGTACTTCGTCTCCTACTACGACTACTACCAGCCCGAGGCGTACCTGCCGTCGAGCGACACCTACATCGAGAAGGACTCGTCGGTCAACGACGAGATCGAGCGCCTCCGCCACGCCACGACGGCCTCCCTGCTGACGCGGCGGGACGTCATCGTGGTCGCCTCGGTGTCCGCCATCTACGGGCTGGGCTCGCCCGAGGAGTACCGGAACCAGCTCCTCTACGTCCGAGTGGGCGAAGAGCACGACATGCGCTCGATCCTGCGGAAGCTGGTCGACATCCGCTACGAGCGCAACGACCTGAACCTGACCCGGGGCCGCTTCCGGGTGAGGGGCGACACGCTCGAGGTGCACCCCGCCTACGAGGAGCACGCCGTCCGCATCGAGATGTTCGGCGACGAGATCGAACGCATCGTGCTGGTCGACCCGCTCACCGGCGAGCAGCTCGACGTCGTCGACGAGCTGATGATCCTGCCGGCGAGCCACTACGTCACCGGCGACGAGCGGATGCGCCTGGCCATCCAGCGCATCGAGGTCGAGCTGCAGGAGCGGCTGAAGGAGTTCGAGGAGCAAGGCAAGCTGCTCGAGGCCCAGCGCCTGCGCATGCGCACCAGCTACGACCTGGAGATGATGCAGGAGGTCGGCTTCTGCAACGGGATCGAGAACTACTCCGGTCCCATCGACGGTCGGGCCCGGGGCGAGGCCCCCAACACCCTGCTCGACTTCTTCCCCGACGACTTCCTGATGGTGCTGGACGAGTCCCACGTCATGGTCCCCCAGCTCCACGGCCAGTACGAAGGGGACCGCACCCGCAAGGAGACCCTCGTCGAGCACGGCTTCCGCCTGCCGTCGGCGGCCGACAACCGGCCCCTCACCTTCGACGAGTTCATGGGCAAGGTGAACCAGGTCGTGTTCCTGTCGGCCACCCCCAGCCCCTGGGAGGTGGAGCGCTCCAGCCGGGTGGTGGAGCAGATCGTCCGCCCCACGGGCCTCATCGACCCCGAGGTCATCGTGAAGCCCACCAAGGGCCAGATCGACGACCTGATGGACCAGATCAAGATCCGGACCACGGCCGGGGACCGGGTCCTGGTCACGACCCTGACCAAGAAGATGGCCGAGGACCTGACCGACTACCTGCTCGAGCTCGGCGTGCGGGTCCGCTACCTCCACTCCGAGGTCGACACCATCGAGCGCATCGAACTGCTCCGGGACCTGCGTCTGGGCGAGTTCGACGTCCTGGTGGGCATCAACCTCCTACGGGAGGGCCTCGACCTGCCCGAGGTGTCGCTGGTGGCCATCCTCGACGCCGACAAGGAGGGCTTCCTCCGCAGCGAGACGTCGCTGATCCAGATCATCGGCCGGGCCGCCCGCAACGTCGGGGGCCAGGTGATCATGTACGCCGACCAGGTCACCGACTCCATGCAGCGGGCCCTGTCGGAGACCAATCGGCGTCGCGGCCTCCAGCAGGCCTACAACGCCGAGCACGGCATCGACCCCCACACCATCCGCAAGGCGGTGACCGACATCCTGGCCCAGCTCCGCCCGGACGAGGCCACCCCCACGCCCGGACGCTCCCGTCGGCGCAAGAGCCTCACCGAGCGCAGCGAGCTGGCCGGCCTGCCCAGGGACGAGCTGGCCCGCCTCATCGCCACCCTCGAGGAGGAGATGGGCGAGGCCGCCACCGACCTGAACTTCGAGTACGCCGCCCGTCTGCGGGACGAGATCAACGACCTCCGTCGAGAGCTGAGGGAAGCCGGCTGAGGCGGGGGAGCGAGCTGCTCCCCGCAGGGCGGATCTCCTTGCCCGGCGGGGTCACCGGCCGATAGGGGCCGATGGTGAGTGTGCGCCGGGCGGCGCCGGTAGAGGCCGCTCGCTCGGCGAAGCAGGTCGTGCTCGCCTCTGTCGTCCTGGCCCTCGTCTACCTGGGCGTGATCCTCCTGGGCGATCCCCGGGCGGGGCTCATCGCCGACTCCGGAGGGAAGCTGGCCACCGCCCGGGTCATGGCCGAGGACGGCACCGTGTCCCCAGATGTCGGGTACTGGGCCGAGGATCTCGACCCGGCCGGGACCTACCACCCGCTGGTCAACTCGCGACCGGCCGGTTCGGGCTGGATCCAGGCCACCAGCGTGCCCTTCGCCATCGCCACCGCCGGCCTGTGGTCCTTGGCCGGCCCGCTCGGTGTCGTTCTCCTCTCGGTGGCGGGCGGCGTGGTGGCCGCGCTGGCCGCTCGAGGGCTGGCCCGACACCTCGGCGCCCGCGGGGACCTCGCGTTCTGGCTGGTGGGACTGGCTTCGCCGCTGGCGGTGTACGCCACGGACGCCTGGGAGCACGCGCCAGCGGCGGCCCTGGCCCTGCTGGGCATCCTCATGGCCCTCGAGACCGACCGATCCTGGCGGGCAGCGGCGGCCGGCGCACTGCTCGGCGCGGCCGTGCTCCTCCGGGCCGAGACGGGTGCGTACGTCCTGACCTTCGCCGTCAGCGTCCTCGCCGTGCGCGAGGTCCGGCGCCGGTTCACGAGCCACCCACGGTTCCTGGCCGCCGGTGCGGCATCCGCCGGCGCCGTGCTGGCCGCGAACGTCGTCCTGGAGCGAGCGCTCGTCGGGGCCGGCGTGCGGGACAGCCGGGCCACGGCAGGGGCCCTCGACGCGGGGAGCGACCTGGGCCGACGGGCCACGGACGCCGTGGTCACCGGGTTCGGCCTCTTCCCGGACGAGACCGGGGCAGGGATCGCCATCGGCCTCCTCCTGGCCGGCATGCTCACCCTGCTCACCCTCGGCCTCACGGGGCGGCTCCGCCTCTCGGCGCCCACGACCCGGATCCTGACCGGGTTCGTGATCGGCCTGTACGTCCTCCGCCTCCTGGACGGCTGGGCCAACGTTCCGGGCGCGCTCGCCGCAGTGCCGGTGGTGATCCTCGCCGCGACCGTCCCGAGGACGCCGCCCGTCCGGGTCCTCCTGGGGACCGCCCTCGGCGCCGTGCCCCTCGTCTGGGCCGTGCAGTGGAAGGGGGACCACATCGTCCAGTGGGGTGGCCGCTATCTGCTGCTGACGTCGCTCCTGCTGCTGATCCTGGCTGCGATCGCGCTCGAGGGCCCGGTGCGGCGGACCGTCCCGGCCCGCGCGCTGTTGGGGGTCACCCTCGTCGTCGGCTTGGCCGGACTGGGCTGGCACGCGCACCGGACCGACATCGTCGGCGGTACGGGCGCCGCCCTCGACGAGCTCCCCGCCGACACCGTGGTCGTTTCGGCTGCGCCCCAACTCGGGCGCGAGCTGGGCTCCTGGTACCGGGACCGGCGCTGGCTGTCGGCCGACGCGGGCAGCCTGCACGACGCCCTCGGGGTCGCCGGCGCCGCCGATCCGCCGTCCATCACCGTCATCCAGCCGCCCGCGGAGGACGGCTCCGGGGTCGAGACACCGAGCGTCGACGGCTACCACCTCACGACGACGTCGTCGGTTCCATCGCTCGGCGACGACCTCGACGTCCGGATCCTGGTGCGCGACTGAAATCCCGTTGAGCAAACACGTGTTCGGGTTGGGGAGCGCCGGTAGAGTCGCTCCGTGGCCGATGCGTTGGTGATCCGAGGGGCGCGAGAGCACAACCTCAAGGACATC
>DATDAH010000146.1:0-21955 GCA_036525535.1 Acidimicrobiales bacterium | reverse complement strand
CCTCCAGGACGGGGACGCCCGTGGGCGTCGGGCTCAAGAGGCCGCGCTGACGATCCGGGCCAGGTCGACGAGGCGGTTCGAGTAGCCCCACTCGTTGTCGTACCAACCCAGGACCTTCACCAGGTTGCCCATGGCCATGGTGAGCTTCGAGTCGAAGGTGCACGAGGCCGGGGTGCCGACGATGTCGGAGGACACGATCGGCTCGTCCGTGTAGACGAGCACGTCGGCCATCGGACCGGAGGTCGCGGCGGCGTGGTACGCCTCGTTGACCTCGTCCGCGGTGACGTCTTGCGTCAGCACGGCGACGAAGTCGGTGACCGAGCCGTCAGGCACGGGGACCCGCAGC
Organism: Acidimicrobiales bacterium; assembly: GCA_036525535.1. GTDB lineage: Bacteria > Actinomycetota > Acidimicrobiia > Acidimicrobiales > DATDAH01 > DATDAH01. Next base: position 21,609 of record DATDAH010000146.1, on the reverse strand, counting down.
GACGTGCCGTCGAGCTTTCCCTGCATGGCCTGCAGGACCAGGCCCGTGGCCCGGGCCGCACCGGTCGACGAGGGGATGATGTTGATGGCCGCGCTCCGGGCCCGGCGCAGGTCCGAGTGGGGGCCGTCCACGAGGCTCTGGTCGCCGGTGTAGGCGTGGACCGTGGTCATCAGGCCCTTCTCCACGCCGAAGGCGTCGTCCAGGACCTTGACCATGGGCACGAAGCAGTTGGTCGTGCACGAGGCGTTGGAGATGACCTTCTGGGTCGACCGGTCGAAGGTGTCGTCGTTGACCCCGACCACGATGGTGTTGTCGGCATCGGTGCAGGGGGCGGACACGATCACGAGCGGGGCCCCGCCCTCGAGGTGGGCCGAGGCCTTCTCCCTCGAGGTGAAGAAGCCGGTGGACTCGATGACCATGTCCACGCCGAGGTCGCCCCACGGCAGCTGCGCCGGATCCCGCTCGGCCAGGACCTTGAGGGTGTCGCCGTCGACCGAAATGCCGCTGTCGACGGCCTTGATCTCGTACGGGAGCTCGCCCATCACCGAGTCGTACTTGAGGAGGTGGGCCATTGTCTCGACCGAGCCGATGTCGTTGACCGCGACGAAGTCGATCTCCGCCCCTTGCTTCTTGGCCGCCCGGAAGAGGTTGCGACCGATGCGGCCGAAGCCGTTGATGCCGACGCGGATGCTCATGCTCTGGAGATCTCCTCGTTGAGAGGGTTGGTGGGGCGCGACGGTGCGTCGCTTGTGGAACCCCGCCGACCCTACCTGTCGAGGTCGCGGTGGGTCACGGTGGGCCGGCGCCCGGCTCGTCGCAGGTGGGTGGCGATCTCCTCGGCGATGGCCACCGACCGGTGTCGCCCGCCCGTGCACCCGAAGGCGATCGTCAAGTAGCTCTTGCCCTCGGCCTCGTAGGCCGGCAGAAGCAGGTCAAGCAGGTCCTCCAAGCGGCTGAGGAAGGCCTTGGTCTCCGGCTGGCGGAGCACGAAGGCCCGCACCGGAGCGTCCAGGCCGGTGAGCGGACGCAGCTCCTCGTCCCAGTGGGGGTTGGGCAGGAAGCGGCAGTCCAGCACCAGGTCCACGTCCAGGGGCAGGCCGTGCTTGTACCCGAAGGAGACCACCGTGGTCTGCATGCCGGCCGACGGGTCGTCGGTGCCGAAGAGGTCCCGGATCCGGTCCCGGAGCTGGTGGATGTTCAGGTCGCTGGTGTCGACCACGACGTCGGCCTCCGCTTTGACCGGCTCCAGCATCTGCCGCTCGGCGGCGATGGCCTGGCCAAGGCTCGTCTCGTCCCCCGCCGTCGGGTGGCGGCGCCGGCTGCCCTCGTAGCGGCGCACCAGGACCTCGGTGCTGGCGTCCAGGAAGAGCACCCGGACCCGGGTGTCGGCCGCCCGCAGCGATGCCACGGACGGCAGCACCTGGGCCAGGTCCGAGGTCGTGCCCACCGCCAGCGCCACCCGGTCGTAGGTGGCGTCGGGCCCGGCGGCCAGTTCGGCCACCTTCGGGATGAGGGCGGGCGGGAGGTTGTCGATGACGAACCACCCCAGGTCTTCGAAGTCGTCCGCGGCCGATGACCGCCCGGCCCCCGAGAGGCCGGCGATGATGACGAACTCCCCGATGGCTACGAGCGTACGGCCCGCAGGAACAGGAGCCGGGGAATGGTCGCCGCCTGCTGGTACTCGGTGGCCCGGGCCAGGAACCCCGGTGGTGGGGCCGGTTCCTCCATGCGGACCAGGGACAGGCCGGCGTCGGCCATCAGGTTCACGTAGCGGGACAGGGGCCGGTGCACGAACGGCAGCACGACCCCGGGCGCGACCTCCTCGTCCCGCACGTCCTCGACCAGGTAGGCCCCCACCCGCCAGTACTGCTCCGGGGGCTCCATGATCTGATCATCCACCCAGCCACTGTCGGGGGCCTGGAGCAGCGGGTGGTTGAGGAAGAAGAGGAAGCGTCCCCCCGACTCGAGGACGCGGGCGACCTCCTGGATCGGGGGTTCGGGGTCCAGCAGGTGCTCGAAGACCAGGCAGGCGATCACGGCGTCGAAGGCACCGTCGGCGAAGGGCAGGTCCTCGGCGCCGGAACGGGCATAGCGCGGCCCGCCGCCCCGCTCGGCCGCGACCCGGACCTGCGCCGGCGTCGGGTCGACACCGACCACGTCGGCGCCCAGGTCCGCGGCTCGGCGGGCCAACTGGCCCTCCCCCGTGCCGACGTCCAGGACCCGTCGGGCCCCGGCGAGGTGCGCCTCGGCCAGGGGCAGGATCTGCTCCTCGTACTCGGCGTCGGCGCCGTCGGTGAAGCCGTCCTGCCACCAGCCGGCGTGGGTCTCCCAGGGATCAGCGGGCACTCATCGACCCGTCCGGGGGGCGGGCTTGTGGACCTTGTCGTAGACGGCCTGGGCCACGGTGTCCGGCAGCCAGGCCAGGGACTGGAGCTGGTCGAGCTCGGCCCGCTTGACCGCCGTCACCCCGCCCAGCTCCTTGATCAATCGCTTCCGGCGGACGGGGCCGAGGCCGGGGACCTCGTCCAGGACCGAGGTCGTCATGCGCTTGCCCCGCAGTTCGCGGTGGAACGTGATGGCGAAGCGGTGGGCCTCGTCCCGGATCCGCTGGAGCATGTACAGCGCCTCGGACTGTCGGGGCAGGCGGATGGGGTCGGCCAGGCCCGGCACGTAGACCTCCTCGAAACGCTTGGCCAAGGACGCGCAGGGGATCTCCTCGTCCAACCCGAGCTCCTGCAGGACCCGCTCGGCCACGGCCAGCTGGCCCTTGCCGCCGTCGACCAGGAGCAGCTGGGGCGGATAGGCGAACTTGCCCTCGCGCTCCCCCGCCGGCAGCTTGCGCTCGGCCAGGTAGGCCTTGAGCCGCCGGTTGAGCACCTCCTCCATGGCGGCGAAGTCGTCGTTGCCGTCGACGGTCTTGATCTTGAACCGGCGGTACTCGGACTTCTTCGGCAACCCGTCCTCGACGACCACCATCGAGCCGACGTAGTCGGTGCCCTGGATGTGGCTCATGTCGTAGCACTCGATGCGCAAGGGGGCGGTGGGCAGGCCGAGGTGCTCCTGGAGCTCGTTGAGGGCCCGGGCCCGGCTGTTGTGGTCGCTGGATCGGCGTAGGCGGTGGCGGACGAACTCCTCGGAGGCGTTGCGGGTGACGGTCTCCTGCAGGGTCCGCTTGTCGCCCCGCTGTGGGACCCGGATCTTGACCGCGGAGCCCCGCAGCGAGGTGAGCCAGCGCTCGTAGAGGTCGGTGTCGTCGGGCTCGGACGGGACCAAGACGGTCTTGGGCAGGCCGAGGGGCAGTGGCTCGCCGTAGAGCCCCTCCAGGATGTCGCCGATCAGCTCGCCGGGCTGGAGGTCCTCCACCTTGTCGACGATGAACCCCTTGCGGCCCACGACCCGGCCCCGGCGTACGAAGAAGACCTGCACCGCGGCCTCCAGCTCGTCCTCGGCCAGGCCGAGCACGTCGAAGTCCTCGTTGCGCTCGGCCACCATCTGCTGACGCTCGATCGCCTTGCGCACACTGCCCAGCTGGTCCCGGAGACGGGCCGCCCGCTCGAACTCCAGCTCGGACGCCGCCGTCTGCATCTCCCGCTCGAGGCGCTTGACGATGGCGTCGGTCTCCCCGTCGAGGAACGCCAGCAGCTCGTCGGTCAGCTGCTGGTAGGCCTCCCGGTCGATCTCGCCGACACAGGGCCCCGAGCACTTCTCGATGTGGAACAGCAGGCAGGGCCGCCCCTGCTTCTGGTGCAGGTTGAACTTGTTGTCCGAGCAGGTGCGCAGCGGGAACGTGCGCAGCAGGAGGTCGAGGGTCTCCCGGATGGCGTAGGCGTGGGCGAACGGCCCGTAGTAGCGCACCCCCTTGCGCTTGGCCCCGCGCATGACCATCGGGCGGGGCCAGTCGTCCCCCACGGTGACGGCCAGGAACGGGTAGCTCTTGTCATCGACCAGGCGGACGTTGAACCGGGGCCGGTGCTGCTTGATCAGGTTGAACTCGAGCATCAGGGCTTCGACGTCGTTGGCCACCTGGATCCACTCGACGGACTCGGCGGTGGCCACCATCTGCGCGGTGCGGGGGGGCAGGTGCTTTTGGAAGTAGTTGGACAGTCGGGAGCGCAGGGACGAGGCCTTGCCCACGTAGATGACCCGGCCGTCCTCGTCCTTGAACTGGTAGGAACCGGGGCCGTCGGGGATGGAGCCGGTGGGGGGACGCTCGACCATGTCGGCGTTCAGCCTACGGTGGGGGCATCACACCGGATCTGGTGTCCCTGGCGGACGTGCTCGAGGCGCGGGACCGCATCGGCGACCGACTGCGGAGGACGCCGACCTGGCGCTCCGACTCCCTCTCCCGGCACTGCGGGCGGACCATCCTGTTGAAGGCCGAGTACCTCCAGCGGACGGGATCGTTCAAGCCCCGCGGCGCGTTGAACCTGCTCGCCACCCTGCCCCCGGAGGTCCACGAGATCGTCGCCGCCAGCGCCGGCAACCATGCCCAGGGCGTGGCCCTGGCCGCAGGTTTCACCGATCGTCACGCCACGGTGTTCATGCCTGTCACCGCCTCCCTGCCCAAGGTGCAGGCCACCCGGGACTACGGCGCTGACGTGATCCTCGAGGGGGCCACCGTCGACGACGCAATCGGTCTGGCCAAGGCCCGCGCCGAAGCCACCGGTGCGGTCTTCGCCAGTCCCTTCGACCACCCCCTCGTCATCGCCGGCCAGGGCACGGTGGGCCTGGAGATCGCCGAGGACGCCCCGGAGGTCGAGGCCGTCGTCGTGCCCGTGGGCGGCGGCGGCCTGATCAGCGGCGTGGCCACCGCGCTCCATGCGTTGGCGCCCGCGACGCGGGTGGTCGGGGTGCAGGCCGAGGGCGCGGCATGCCTGTTGCCCTCGCTGGCCGCCGGGACCGCTCGGTCCCTGGAGCGGGTGACCACCATCGCCGACGGCATCGCCATCAAGTCCCCGTCTCCGCTCACCCTGGCCCACGCCCAGGCGTACGTGGACGACGTCGTCACGGTGGACGACGACGAGATCGGTCGGGCCCTGGTGCTGCTGTTGGAGCGGGCCAAGGCGGTCGTGGAACCGGCGGGCGCGGTCGGCCTGGCCGCCGTCCTCGGTGGGAAGGTTCCCGGCGACGGCCCCGTCGTCGTCGTGCTCTCCGGCGGCAACGTGGACCCTCTGCTGCTGGTCAAGCTCATCGACCACGGGCTGTCGGCCAGCGGGCGCTTCCTGCGCATCAGCGCCCGGGTGCCCGACCATCCGGGCGCACTGGCCGAGCTGACCAAGGTCATCGCCTCCCAGGACGTCAACATCCTCGACGTCGAGCACCACCGGGAAGGGGCCGGCGTGGGAGTCGACGAGGTCGAGGTCGACTTCACGCTGGAGACCCACGATCGGGCCCACGGTGACCACGTGGTCGCCGCGCTGGAGTTGCGGGGGATCACCGTGGAGGTGGTCCACTAGGGGAACAGCGGCCGACCGCCAGCGGTTGGGTAGAGTGCAAGCGACCGGTCCGGGATCCGGCGACATATCGGCTCTGAGAGCGACATCCCCGTGGCGTGGCGTCCGGACTGCCCCCACCGCTCATATCGGAGCCTCCTCATGGGAGGTCACAACTACATGCTGCGGCTCCAAGCGCCCCTACCTGACGACTACCGGAACGCGTCCGACGAGGACCTGGCCGAACGGATCCGGATGGCCAAGGCCGCCCTGGGCCCGCAGCTGTTCATCCTCGGGCACCACTATCAGCGGGACGAGGTCATGGTCTGGGCCGATGCCCGGGGCGACTCGTTCAAGCTGGCCCAGATGGCCAAGGGCCGGCCTGATGCCGCCTACATCGTGTTCTGCGGCGTGCACTTCATGGCCGAGTCGGCCGACATCCTGACCAGCGACGACCAGGCCGTCATCCTCCCGGACCTGAACGCAGGCTGCTCGATGGCGGACATGGCCGACCTGGACCAGGTCGAGGAGGCCTGGGAGACGCTCGAGCGGATGATCGACATCGACCGGGTCGTGCCGGTCACGTACATGAACTCCTCGGCCGCCTTGAAGGCCTTCGTGGGCGAGCACGGTGGCGCCGTCTGCACGTCGTCCAACGCCCGGGCCGTCCTCGACTGGGCCTTCGAGCGGGGTGACAAGACGCTGTTCTTCCCCGACCAGCACCTGGGCCGCAACACCGGCTACGAGATGGGCTACGACGAGGCGGACATGCGGGTGTGGAACCCCCGCCTGGACGCCGGCGGGCTGACCGAGGCGGACGCCAAGGAGGCCCGCTTCCTGCTCTGGAAGGGGCACTGCTCGGTCCACCAGCGCTTCCGTCCCGAGCACGTCGACACCTTCCGGGCCGAGCACCCGGGCGCCATCGTCGTGGTCCACCCCGAGTGCGCCCACGAGACCGTGGCGGTGGCCGACGTGGTCGGATCGACGGAGGGGATCATCCGCACCATCGCCGACGCCCCCGAAGGCGCGGTGATCGGTGTGGGCACCGAGATCCACCTGACCAACCGACTCAACGCGGAGACCCCGGGCAAGACCGTGCTCTCGCTCGATCCGCTGGTCTGCCCCTGCTCGACCATGTTCCGCATCGACGGCCCCCACCTGGCCTGGGTCCTCGAGAACCTGGTCGACGGCAACGTGGTGAACCGGATCACGGTCGACCCCGAAACCAGCGAATGGGCCCGGGTGGCCCTCGACCGGATGCTGGAGATCACCTGATCCGACGGTGGGTGCTCAGCACCACCACGCAGAGAGAAACCGGACGGGAGGTGGGTCGTACGACCTAACCGCGGGGCATCCGTCGGCCGATGGAACGGGCATGGACCTCTCCGGTCAGACCATCCTCCTCACGGGCGGCACCGGCTCCTTCGGCTACGCCTTCGTGGAGCGACTGCTCGCCGACCACGACGACGTGACCATTCGGGTCTACTCCCGCGACGAGCTGAAGCAGTCGGAGATGAAGGCTCGCTTCGACGACGCGCAGGTCCGTTACATGCTGGGCGACATCCGCAACCGGACCCGCATGGCCCGGGCCTGCCAGGGGGTCGACGTGATCGTTCACGCCGCGGCCATGAAGCAGGTGCCGGCCTGTGAGTACAACCCGTTCGAGGCGGTGCAGACCAACGTGCTCGGGGCCCAGCACGTCGTGGACTGCGCCATCGATGCCGGGGTCAAGCAGGTCGTGGCCCTGTCGACCGACAAGGCCGTGAACCCGGTCAACCTCTACGGCGCCACCAAGCTCTGCGAGGAGAAGATCATCGTCCAGGGCAACGCCTACGCCGCCGCCTTCGACACCCGCCTCTCCTGTGTCCGCTACGGCAACGTCGTCGGTTCCCGGGGCTCGGTCGTCCCGCTGTTCAAGGAGCAGCTCAAGACCGGGAAGCTCACCCTCACGGACGAGCGGATGACCCGCTTCTGGATCACCCTGCCCGAGGCGGTCGACCTGGTCCTGTTCGCCATGGCGAACGCCAAGGGGGGCGAGATCTTCATCCCCAAGATCCCGTCGATGCGCATGACCGACCTGGCCCAGGCCATGGCCCCTGGTGTCCCCACCGAGATCATCGGCATCCGGCCCGGCGAGAAGCTGCACGAGGTCCTGCTCACCGACGACGAGGCCCGCCACGCCATCGAGACCGAGGACAACTACGTCGTCCTGCCCGAGCATCCCTGGTGGACCGCCGAGCACCCGTGGATCGAGGGCAAGCCGCTCGATGACGACTTCGTCTACGCCAGCAACACCAACCACTGGTGGCTCACCTCCGACGAGCTCCAGCAGCGCATCGTCGCCTGAGCCCGTGATCCCCTACGGCCGCCAGTCCGTCGACGACGACGACATCGACGCCGTCGTCCGTGTCCTCAAGGGTGACTGCCTGACGCGCGGCCCGGCCGTCGAGGCCTTCGAGCACGCCCTGGCCGAGCGGGTCGAGGCCCGCCATGCGGTCGTCTTCTCCAGCGGCACCGCCGCCCTCCACGGTGCCGCGGCCGTCGCCGGGCTCGGCCCCGGCGACCGGGTCGCCACCTCGTCTCTCTCCTTCGCCGCCAGCGCGGCCTGTGCCGCCTACGTCGGGGCCACCCCCGTCTACGTGGACATCGACCCTACGACCATGAACTTCGACCCCGGAGCGGTGCCCGACGGCATCGCCGCCCTCGTCGCCGTGCACTACGCCGGCCTCCCGGTCGACCTCGCCGCGTTGAACCACCGTCCCCCGGTCGTCATCGAGGACGCGGCGCAGGCCCTGGGCGCCCGCACCCCGGACGGTCCCGTCGGCAACTGCGCCCGCAGCGACATGGCCTGCTTCTCCTTCCACCCGGTGAAGTCGATCACCACAGGCGAGGGCGGGGCGGTGACGACCAACGACGACGACCTGGCCGATCGCCTCCGGGCCTTTCGCCACCACGGCCTCCGGCCGGTGCCCGAAGAGGGCCCCTGGGCCACCCGGATCGACGAGATCGGCTTCAACTACCGGCTCACCGACCTGCAGGCCGCGCTGGGGACCAGCCAGCTCCACAAGCTGAACCGGTTCGTCGCCCGCCGGGAGGAGCTGGCCCGCCGCTACGACGACGCTCTGGCTGACCTCGATGTCGTGTGCCCCGTCACGGCCCCGGCCGGCACCGTCCACGCCCGTCACCTCTACCCGATCCTCGTCGAGAACCGGGCGAACGTGGTGGCCGAGCTGCACCGCCGCGCCATCGGGGTGCAGGTCCACCACGTACCGATCCACCACCACCCGGCCTACGCCGCGGGAACCACTCCCGACGACCTACCGGTCACCGAGGCGGTCTACGCGCACGTCCTCTCGCTCCCCCTCTTCTATGACCTGACCGTGGACGAGCAGGACACCGTCGTCACCGCTCTCCGGAGGATCCTCTCGTGACCGCCGCGGCCGTCATGCAGCCGACCTACCTTCCGTGGCTCGGGTATCTCGACCTGATGGACCAGGTCGACACCTTCGTGTTGCTCGACACCGTGGCGTTCGACTACCGCTCTTGGCAGCACCGCAACCGGATCCCCGGCCCCGACGGCGAACCCACCTGGCTCTCGGTGCCCGTGAGCAAGGCCACGAGGCGGTCTGCCATCGCCGACGTGGAGATCGCGGTCGGAGCGGAGTTCCCCGATCGCCACGTCAACGTCCTGGCCGAGCGCTACCGAGAGGTGGCCTTCCCCGGCCTGCTCCACGAGGTGACCGCACGGATCGCCGGCGCGGCCGACGGCCGCCTGGTGGATCTCACCGTTCCCCTCGTGGCGTGGTTGGCCGACCGGTTCGCCATCACCACCCCACTCGTGCTGGCGTCCCAGCTCCCGGGCGAGGGCCGTCGCTCCGGGTTGCTGGCCAGCCTGGTCGAGGCCGTCGGCGCGGATCGCTACGTCTCGCCCCCCGGATCCGTCGACTACCTGGCCGAGGACCACACGGCCTTCGACGAACGGAGCATCGAGGTGCTCGTGCACCGGTACGACCACCCCCGCTACGACCAGGGCTCGGGCCCCTTTCAGTCTCACTGCTCTGCAGTCGACCTGGCGCTCCGACACCCCGAGGCGGCCCCCGTCGTCCTGCGGGCCGGGCGCCGACCCCCTCTGTCGCTGGCCGACGCACTGGCGGTGGTTGCGTGAAGGCCACCGTCGACGGCGCCGTCCGCCTGGACCAGGCCTGGGACGACCTCCACGCTCTTCCGCGCTACCGGCCGGCGTACCCCTCCGAGTCGGTCGTGCGCTTCGTGGCCCGTCGGCTCGGACGTCCGGCCGAAGACCCGTCGGTGTCGGCCAAGCGAGTGCTCGACATGGGGTGTGGCGCCGGGCGTCATCTCGCCGTCCTGGCCGACGCCGGCCACGACGTCGTCGGCTCGGACTACTCGCGGGCCGGCCTCGTCCACACCCGCGCGCACCAGAGCGGCCGGACCGGCGCGCTGGCGCAGGCTCCCATGCAAGCGCTGCCGTTCCCTGACGGCACCTTCGACGCGGTCGTGGCCTGGGGTGTCGTGAACTACGCCACGCCCGAGGGCCTGCAAGCCGCCGTCGACGAGCTCCAGAGAGTGCTGCGCCCCGGCGGGGCCGGGCTCGTCGTGACCCGCGGCACGGCCGATGGCCGGTATGGCCATGGCCGCGAAATCGACCGCCACTCGTTCATCATCGACCCCGGGTACACCAACGAGTCAGGGATGGTGATGACCTTCCTCGACCGCCACGACATCGACCGGGTCTTCGCCGCATGGTCCATCGTCCAGGTCGACCACATCCACCACACCGACGGCGGCGGTGCCGTGGTCAACGACGACTGGGTGATCGAGGTCACGGCATGACCTGGTCCGACGGACGGGCCTACGTGATCGCCGAAGCGGGCTCCAACCACGACGGCGACCTGGGTCAGGCCGAGAAGCTGGTGGACGTCGCGGCCGACGCCGGTGCCGACGCGGTGAAGTTCCAGCTGTTCACCGCCGCAGGCCTGTACCCGGCCAACTGCGGCCCGGTCGACCTGGGGGCCGGGCCCGAAGACTTCTTCGCCGTCCTGGAGAAGGCGTCGTTGCCCACCGCCTGGCTCGGACCGCTGCAGCACCGAGCTGCCGACCGCGGCATCGACTTCCTGTGCAGTGCGTTCGACGGGTCGACGACCGAGGTCGTCGCCACGCTCGGTGTCCCCGTGTTCAAGATCGCCTCCCCCGAGCTGACCCACCTCGACCTCCTGCGCCGCACCGCGGGCCACGGCCGGCCCGTGATCCTCTCGACCGGGATGGCCTCGCTCGGCGACATCGAGGAGGCGGTGGCCGTGCTCGTCGGTGCCGGTGCCCCCGACGTGGCGCTGCTCCAGTGCACGACGGCGTACCCGACGCCGCCCGAGGACGCCAACGTCGCGGTCGTGGCCACGTTGGCCTCCGCCTTCGGTGTCCGGGCCGGGCTCTCGGACCACACCCTCGATCCGGTGGCGGCACCGCTGCTCACCGTCGCCGTGGGTGGGACGGTGATCGAGAAGCACGTGACCCTCTCCCGGACGCTGCCGGGGCCGGACCATCCGTTCGCCATCGAGCCGAGCGAGCTGTCGTCGTTGGTCGATGCCGTCCGCGAGGTCGAAGTCGTCGACCCCGCCGACCGCATGGCCCACGCCCGCGACCGACTCGGCGACCGCCAAGTCGATCGCCTCCTGGGGTCCCCCCGCAAGGGGGTCGCCCCCAGCGAGGCCGAGATGGCCCGCTGTGACCGCCGTTCCCTGCACGCGCTCGTCGATCTCGTTCCAGGAGACACGCTCGGGCCCGACACCGTCGGCGTGCTGCGGGGCGAGCGCAACCTGCGCCCCGGCCTGCACCCGCGCTACGCCGAGCTGATCCACGGTGCCACCGTCCGCCGAGCCGTGGCCTACGGCGACGGCCTCGAGTGGGCGGACGTGCTCCCGGTCAATGGCTGACCTCCGGCTGGTCGCCGTCGTCCAGGCCCGTCTCGGCTCCGAACGCCTCCCGGGCAAGGTGCTCATGCCGCTCGGCGAGCGGTCGATCGTCGCCCACCTGATCAGGGCTCTCCAGTCGGTCGAGGACCTGGACGACGTCGTCCTCGCCGTCCCGCACGGGGAGTACCCCCTCGTCTCCGCCGGCCACGCGCTCGGCGTCGAGGTCATCGAAGGGGCCGAGCGCGATGTCCTCGCCCGCTATGCCCTCGCCACCTCCCGGACCGAAGCCGATGCCGTCGTCCGGGTGACCGCGGACTGCCCTCTGCTGGATCCCGACCTCGTCAGCCTCGCCGTCACCGATTACCGACGCGAGCCGTGCGACTACCTGACCTTGGCGGGCTACCCCCGGGGCACGGGCGACGTCGAGGTCGCCTCAGCCGACGCCATCTGGTGGGCCCACCGCGACGCCGAGGATCCGTTCGAGCGGGAGCACGTGATGCCGCACCTGGCCCGCCGGCCGGAGCTGTACCGGTGCCGGGTCCTGCCCGCCCCGGCGCCGCGGCACCGTCCGGACCTTCGCGTGTGCGTCGACCAGCAGGAGGACCTCGACCTGGTTCGCGGGCTCGTGGCCCTTGCCGGCCCACCCCCGCTGCCGGTCGAGCTCGTCGTGTCCATCCTGGACGACCACCCCGAGCTGGTGGCCCTCAATGCCGGCGTGGAGCAGCGCTCCTAGGCCGCCCCGCTCGCCGTCACGTCAGCGCGTCGTAGCACTGCGCGAAGACCTCCGGCATGAAGAAGGCCCGACCGGTCGACCGGCCCAGGAACGTGACGTTGGTCGCGGCCTGTTCCGCGGCGACGGTCATGGCTTCGGCCGCCGCAGTGCTGGCCGGTGTGGGAATGGGGAAGGCGTCAGGGATCCGGTCGGTGGCGGCCTCGAGGACCTGCGTCCCGGGGGCGGCGATCCCGAGGGTCATGAGCTCGTCGACCAGCGCCGTCGGGCTGGTCTCGGGTCGGGCGCCGTACCGACCGACCGTGCAGGTCGGTGGGCCGCCGCCGCGGAGATTGGAGTAGAGCGTGACTCGATTCGCCTCGAAGCCCGGGTCGAGCACCGCCACGCAGTGGGCCTCGATCGCCGGCGCCCGATCGAGCACGAGGTGATGCAGCGAGACCGGGACGAACTCGGGGCGACCGTGCCCGGCGGGCGGGTCGGTGCCGGCGAGGGCCAGGAACTGAGCGGGAGGGAGGGTCCACACCAGGCGGTCGATGGTCAGCTCGGCGCCGTCACCGAGGAGGAGGGAGGACGCCGTGCCGTCCGCCACCACCTTCTCCACACCGAAGCCGACACGGATGTCGACGGCGCCGAGGTGCCGTCCGACCAGCGTGTCGACCCAGCGGCCACAGCCTCCGTCCCGGGGGTACCAAGCGGGACGGTTGGGCCCGTCCTCCGGACGGTGGAACGCGAGGGTGGCATCGAGGTGCGGGACGGCGGCCTTCAACGTCGCCGTCGTCGGTCGGTCGAGGGCCTTGACCCGTTGGAACAGGAGCCGGTGGGCGCCGGGCCCGAGGTCCTCGAGCGCCCGTCCGAATGTCCGCTCGACCGGGACGCGGAAGACCAGGTCGGTGATCGTCGGGCCGAAGGTCGCCCGGAGCTCGTCGGCCGAGGACTGGTGGTCGACGGCGGGGGCCGACCGCTCGAGGAGCTCGACGACAGCTCGGTCGTGTGCGCTCGTGCCCAAGGCGGCGAGCGACGGAAAGGGCGACACCGGGTCGAGGACACCACGGAACACATGCCCGGCTCGCACGACGTCGATGGACTGCCACTCGGCCGGATCGAGAGCGCCGAACAGCAACTCGTCCAGCGCGGGGTGACCGATCTCCTGGGGGATGTGGGTCCCGTGGTCGAACCAGTGCGCACCGTGACGGACCGAGCCGAGGAGGCCGCCGAGGGCCGGCTCCCGGTCGATGATCGTGACCTCGTGGCCCTGGCGGGCCAGGAGGGCGGCACTCAGCACCCCGGAGATGCCCCCACCGACTACAGCGACCCTGTCTCCCGATCGACCCACGCCTCCCTATCGGTCGATCAGGTGGCCCAACTGAGGCCGGGCGGAACATCGCCGCCGGCCGAACTGCCTCTGCGGGAGGTCAAGTCGCGAGGAGCGCGTCCAGGACCCGTGCGGCCCCGCCTCCGTCGACCAGGGCGCGGCCGCGCTCGCTGAGGTCCCGGCGGGCCGACGGGTCGAAGAGGACCTCGAGCCCCGCCAGCTCGCCGGTGACCGCATCCTCGTCGGTCCCCAGCACGACAGCGGCCCCGGCGGCGTCGATGATGCGGGCGGGGGCCTCCTGATCGTCGGCCGCGACCACCAGGGCGCTGGGCACGCCGAGGCACAGGAGCTCCCAGGCCATGGTGCCGGCGGCGGACACCGCGGCGCCCGCGGTGACGAGCGCCTCGGGGACCGTTGCCCGAGTGGCCGCCAGAGCCTCGGGAAGCGAGCGGACAGGGAGGCCTCGCGACTGACGGGCCACCGCGGCGGTGAGGGCGTCGAGGCGACCGTTGGGGTCGGTTCCCCCGAGCGCGGTCAAGACCTCTCGGGGCTCGGCCGCCGCCGGTCCCCGGAAGTGACGGAACTCGGCCCGCACCAGGGCATGGTCGGGGCCGGCGAGGCGACGCTGGGTCGTCGACGCGGTGGTCGACGTGACGGGACGGTCTGCGCACACCACCACATCCGCCGAAGGGTGGGAGCCATCGGCGTCGTCGATGACCGCGACCCGGGCGTGTCGGTCGTGGGCCGGCCCGATGTTGTGGGTCAGGTGGGGACCGTCGATGACGACCAGGTCACCGGGATCGAGGTCCGCCGACCAGTCGATGTCGCCGTGTGTCGGGGGCCGGGCCGCGAAGCCCCGGGCGATGACGGCCCGGCGCCCGAAATCGGCGCCGCCCACGACGAAGCGCACGTCGATGTCCCGCTCCCGGGCGTTCTCGGCCAGCGCCACCGACCGGAGGACATGGCCGAGGCCCAGCGCCACGGAGGCATCGGCGCGGAGGTGAAGCCTCATGCTGGAGATGCTGCCCGTCCGGAGGCCACGTCATCGCCCCATGGCTACGGCGCCGTCGACACGGTGGGGACGAAATCCCCACCGCCGAGAATTCCGTCGCAGATCCGATCGAGGTCACGGTCGGCGCCGTCCGCCAACTCGGCCCGGTGGCGGGGTCGGATCCGGGCGAGTCCGGCGTAGGGCTCGGTCACCTGCGGGAAGGACATCGGCCAGGTGAAGAACAGGGCGTGCGCGTAGCGCCGAGCGAGGGCGACGTCCGCCCCGACGGACTGTGGGTGCTCGAGAGCGTGGTCCACCATCTTGTCGAACTCCTCGGCGGACGACGGGTCGAGCGTGAAGCCTCGGTCCCGGTAGTGAACCTGGCCGGCCACGATGACGGGCTTGCCGAGGAGGGCAAGCTCGAGGCCCGTGGTCGATGTGAGCACCAGGCCCAGGTCACAGGCTTCCATGAGCGGGTACGACCGGCGGGGATCGTTCGAGCCGATGACGGTCAGGTTCGGGGGCAAGTCGGGGTGGGCCTGGGCGAGGTAGCCCTCGACCGGCTCTCGGGTCTGCTTGCCCCACTGACGGGTCTCGGCCGGGTGGACACGGAGGACGACGTCGTCCTGGGGCCGCCGCCGAGCCAGGGCGACGACGGCGTCAAGCCAGGCCTGGGTGGAAGCGAAGGCCCGCTGCGCGCCGAGTACCGCGGAGTCCCACGTCACGTTGGAGAACGCGGCGATCAGCTTGGCACCCTCCCGCCGATCAGGTGCCTCGTCGTGGGCTCCCTGCCAGAAGTCGTAGACAGGATGGGGCCGGTCTCGGCGCCCTTCGAGGTAGTCGTCGAGACGGGCGTCCTGACGTTCATCGAGCGGGCGATCGGCCACGTCTTCCCAGAGGGCGCCCATGTCGTGCCGGCAAGCAGGGAGGTCACGACGGAACTCCAGCGTGTGAGGCAGAAAGCCGCGCTCGTAAGTCACCACGTCGACCCCCTGCCGTCGACAGAGCTCCCAGGTGATCGCTTCGAAGAAGAACAGGCCGTTGAGCAGGAGGACGACATCGGGCCGGACGTTCTCGAGGATCTCGGCGACGCCTCGTCCCACCCGATCGGCGGCACGCAGGAAGGACCGAACCGTGGCCGGGGCCAAGGGGTCGTCGTCGAGGTGGCTGTTCATGAGGAACCAGCGCACCGGGATGGCGGTCAGCGCCCCGAGGGGTAGGTCACCTTTCTCGAACCGCTCGAGGTCGGCAAGCCCGATCTCGTCGAGCTCGGGGAGCCCGTCACCAGGGTCGTCCTCCCAGGCCAGGCGCAGCTGGTGATGGCGATGGCCGTGGGCCGTGACCGACGCCGTCGTGTACCGCGTGCAGGACGTGCACGGCATCGGCGGTGCCTGCCAGGTGTTCGTCCGATCGCAGATCGGGAGGCCGCCGCCACAGGTGAGGACGTGAACCTCGGCCCCTCGCTCGGCCAGCGCTTGGCCGAGGACGCCTTCGACCTGGAGGTGGTAGGACCAACCCCGCGGGCTGAGGATGAGGACGCGTGGCCCTCCCTCCGCGGTGGTGCCGGTCGTGGCGAGGGCCCGGGCCTCGCGTTGCTCAGGGGCGATGGCCAGCGTGCGCAGGCCGAGGTTGACGCCTTTGGTGGCGTACTCGTTGAGGCGCTTGCGGTCAGGCAGGGGCACGTCGACCGCCTTGGGGGCGTCGGTCGAAGGAGCGACCGGTGACGATCCGGAACAGGCCGGTGAGGAAACCGATGCCGTGGCCCCAGTGGCAGAGGGCCAGTGCCCCCGCGGCCCGATGCGGGGCCACGCCGGGGTCTCGTCCGAGGTGGAGCCCGGCGGCAGCAGCCCCCGCGGTGTACGCCAGAAGGGGCGCCGCCGCGACCAGGGGCCGGCGGGTGGCGATGCCGATCGCAACGACACCTGCGGTCCCCGCGACCAGCGCGGCCGGAGCGAGCGGGCGCAGATAGGGCAGGCGGCCGTGCTTGCGCAGCGTCGAGGCCTTGCAGAGCCCGTAGTTGCGGTACTGATTCCAGACGGCGCGAGGGGTCTCCCTCGGCGTGTACCAAGATCGGATCGATGGGTCGAGGCGGATCCTTCCGCCCTGCTGTCGCACCCGGAATGCCAGCTCCTGGTCCTCTGCCGCCCACTGGATGCCGGCTTCGTCGTAGCCGCCCGCGGCCACGATGGTCCGGCGGTCGAAGGCGCCGAGGTAGACGGTCTCGACGTCGCACGCTTCGGTGGCGTAGTGGAACCGACCGTTGCCGATCCCGATGGGCGAGCTGGTTGCCGCTGCGACGGCCCGTCCGAAGGACGTACGCCCCACCGGTCGCATCGGCCCGCCGGCGATGGCGACGCCGCTCTCGGTGAGCGTCTCGACCGAACGTCGGACGTAGTCCGGCGCGTACACCGAGTGGGCGTCGACGCGGACCACGAGGTCGTGACGGGCCTCCGTCAGCCCGATGTTCATCGCCGCCGCCGCCGTGGTTCGGGGATTGTCGACCACGCGGACCCGCTCGTCGATGCCTCGGGCAAGGGCAGTGGTCCCGTCAGTCGAGCCGCCATCCACCACGAGGATCTCATCGATGGTGTAGTCCTGGGCGAGAAGCGAGGTCAGGCAGTCGACCACGTGATCTCGCTCGTTGAGTGTCGGCAGCACGACCGACACGGGCGTCGAAGCCACGGAATCGGTCATTACTCACCTATCGGCCGCCCTGTAACGGCCGTGAGCGACACTGGGAGTGGATCAATTCCGGTTCCGGCCGACGAGAGAACGGTGACTGATCCCGTCGCGCCCGCCCGGCCGTTCCGGCATCGGCTCCTCATCAACACGGTCGCCACCGGCGTCGGGAACCTCTGGACGATCGGACTCATGATCGTCGCGCTGCCGCTGCTGCTCAGCGGGCTCGGTCCTTCCGCCTTCGGCGCGTGGTCGCTGCTGCAGACCTTCTCGACGACCACCGGATGGCTCTCGCTCGCTGACCTGGGCCTCGGCATCGCCGGGACGCGCTTCGTCGCCGAGGCCGCCTCCGTCGGCGACGAAGACGGCGTGTTCGACCTGGCCGGCACCGTCCTGGCCCTTTTCGCCCTGGTGTCGGTCATCGGCGGGGTCCTCTTCGCCGTCGTCGGCGTGGTCGCCTTTCCGTGGGCCTTCTCGTTTCCCGACGCACTCGTCGCCGACGTGAAGATCGCCGTGGTCGTGTTCGGGGCCCAGTGCGTCTTCGATCAGATGACCCGAGGGATGCAGACCTGCCTGGAGGGGCTCCAGCGGGTCGATCTGGCTCGGGCAGCAGAAGCCGTTCGCCGCACGCTCGTGCTCGGCGCTTCGGCGGTGACCGCACAGGCCACGGGGAGCCTGCCCGCGACGATGAAGGCGGCCCTCTTGGCGTCCATCGTCGGCTTCGCACTCACCGCGGCTCTCACGGCGCACCGGATCCAGGTACGTCGGCTGACATTCTCGATGCCCGCCGCCCGCCGGCTTCTCCGCTATGGACGGACCATTGCGGCCCTACGCCCGTTGAGCGTCTTCCAGCGGACCATGGACCGCTTCATCGTTGGGATCGTGCTGGGTCCAGCCGCGGTGGGCGTGGTCGAGATCGCCGCCCAAGTTCAGAACGGTGCGTTGGCCGTCATGAGCGCCGCGGGCTATGCGGTGCTACCTGGAGCATCGTGGCTCACCGCGCGCGGCGACCGCGGCACGCTGAGGGAGCTACTGACCCGCGGCAGCCGCTACACGACGTTCGCCACGCTGCCTGCCGCTGTGCTCCCCGCCCTCCTGGCCGTCCCCCTCCTCAGCGTCTGGATCGGGCCCGAAGGTCAGACCGCGGTTGTCCCCGTTGTCCTCGCCTTGACCTACGCCGCCATCTGTGCGCCGGTGCATGTCGGATCAGAGCTCCTGCTCGGCGTCGGACGAGCCGACACCGTCCTGCGGGCCGCCGCAATCGCCGTCACGGTGAATTTGGTCGCCAGCGTGGTGCTGGTCCAGGCCATCGGCGTGGCCGGCGTCTACATCGGCACGCTCGTGAGCGCCGTCGCCTTCTTCCCGCCGGTGGTCCGGGCATTCCTGCGCGAGGTCGACCTCTCAGCCCACGACGCCGCCCTGTCCGTTCTGCGGCCGCTGGTGGCGCCGACGGCGGCCCTGGTTGTGTCGGCGGGCCTGGTGCTCGCCCTTGACCTCGCCCCGCTGCGTACCGTTGTCCTCGGCGCCCTCCTCGGCCTCTCGACCTACGTGCTGGTGGGGGCGCACACTGCGTTCGGCCCCGGCGAGCTGAGAGGTCTCGCCTCCGGACTACGCCGCGAAGCGGTCGCCGCCACCTGACATGGATACGCCGGCGCAGAGAGAGCGGCAACGGGGCGACGACCTTTGACCGCCGAGTTGCAGGTCTAGCGGCCGTCGCCGCCGACCACGCTGCGCAAGGTCCGGCCCACGATGCGCAGGTCGAAGCTGAGGCTCTGGCGGCGCAGGTAGCAGAACTCGTACTGCAGCTTCTCGAGGGCGTCCCGCTCGTCGCCGGCATAGCCGTACTTCACCTGCGCCCAGCCGGTCAGCCCGGGGCGGACGAGGTGACGCATGGCGTAGAACGGGAGCTTCTCGGTGAGTTGCTCGACGTAGTGGGGCTGCTCGGGCCGGGGTCCGACGACGGACAGCTCGCCCCGGAGAATGTTGACCACCTGGGGTAGCTCGTCGAGGTGAGTGCGGCGCAGGACGTGGCCGAAGCCGGTGATCCGGGGGTCGTCCTCGCCGGTCCACTCGTCGGCCAGCCCGGTCCGCCCGGGGCGCATCGTGCGGAATTTCAGGATGGCGAAGAAGTCGCCGTTCTTGCCCACCCTCGTCTGGCGGTAGAGCAGCGGACCGCGGTTGGCGAACAGGTTGGCGACGGCGACCACAGGTGTCACCAGGCCCAGCGCCAGCGTCCCGACGAGTCCGAGGGCGACGTCCACCACTCGCTTCATGCGGGTGTAGCGCTGACGGTGCACCTCGCCGATGTCGAACATCATCGAGACCCGCTCCAGCTCGGTCACCGGCAGCTTGCCCAGCCACTCCTCGTAGAAGAGCGACAGGGTGCGGACTCGCATCCCGCCGGCGTGGAGGGCAGCGGCCTGGGCCACGACGGTCGGCCGGTCCTGGGCGGCCCGGTCGAGCACGAGCACGGTGGCCCCGACCTCGGCCACCAGCACCTCCAGCGGGCGCGTGCCGCTGCCGCTGACGTCGGCGGCCGACGGTTCGAGAGTGGCCACGATGTGAGCGCCGGCCTCGGCGCCCCGGTCCAGCTCGGACTCGAGTTCGGCCCCGACACCGGCGCTGTGCTCGGCCACGACCACGACCCGGTCCCGGCGCTCGTCCAGGCTCCGACCGTCGAGGGCCAGGTTCACGGTCAGCAGGTACCAGGGCACCAGAAGGAGGGCACTGCCGAACACCACGAAGCGAGGTAGGAGGGTGTCGCCCACGGCGAGCTGCACCACCGACATGCCGAAGGCCCCGACCGCGGCCGCGGCCACCGCCGAAATGACGGCGGAGCGGCGAGTGCGGGGGACGTCGGGCAGGCCGACGCCGTAGGCGGCCACGGTCAAGATGGCGATGTAGGCCATCGACCAGGCCAAGCGGGACGACCCGCTGTAGTCGTAGGTTCCGAGCTGGCTGGCGTGGACCTTGCTCAGCCCGACGACGGCCGCCGCGATCCCTGCGTACAGGACGCCGGGCGCGAGTCGGGACAGCACGTCCCTCCTGTCGGCAGGCGGAACCGGGGGTTCAGGAGGCGGGGTCCAGGAGGTGGGCCAGGTACTCGCCGGTGTGGCTGCCGGGGGTCTTGGCCACCAGCTCGGGTGGGCCCTCCACGATGACGGTTCCGCCGCCGCTGCCCCCTTCGGGCCCGAGGTCGATGAGCCAGTCGGCGGTCTTGATGACGTCCAGGTTGTGCTCGATGACCAGGACCGTGTTGCCCTGCTCCACCAGGCGGGAGAGCACACCGAGCAACTTGCGGATGTCCTCGAAGTGCAGGCCCGTCGTGGGCTCGTCGAGGATGTACATGGTGTGGCCGGTGGAGCGCTTGGCCAGCTCGCTGGAGAGCTTCACCCGCTGGGCCTCGCCGCCGGAGAGGGTGGGAGCGGGTTGGCCGAGGCGGACGTAGCCCAGGCCCACGTCGACGATGGTCTGCATGTGGCGGGCGATGACCGGCTGGTTCGCGAAGAAGGCCAGGGCCTCCTCGCAGGACAGGTCCAGGACCTCGGCGATGTTCTTGCCCTTGAACTCGATGTCCAGCGTGTCCCGGTTGTAGCGGGCCCCTTTGCAGACCTCGCAGGGCACGTAGACGTCGGGCAGGAAGTGCATCTCGATCTTGATCGTCCCGTCGCCGGCGCACGCCTCGCAGCGGCCGCCCTTGACGTTGAACGAGAACCGACCAGGTAGGTAGCCCCGGATCTTGGCCTCGTTGGTCTGGGCGAAGAGCTTGCGGATGTGGTCGAACACCCCGGTGTAGGTGGCCGGGTTCGACCGGGGGGTGCGCCCGATCGGTGACTGGTCGATGGCGATGACCTTGTCCAGGGCGTCGAGGCCGTCGACCGCGGTGTGGCGACCCGGCGGCAGCTTCGACTTGTAGATCCGCTGCATGAGTGCCCGGTAGAGGATGTCGTTGACCAGGGTGGACTTGCCCGAGCCCGACACCCCGGTGACGCACACGAAGCAGCCCAGGGGGAACTCGACGTCGATGTCCTGGAGGTTGTGCTCGCGGGGGTCGTGGATGGTGAGGAAGGTCCCGTGGCCGCGGCGCCGGTTGACCGGCACCTCGATCCGCCGGGCGCCGGCCAGGTACTGGCCGGTCAGCGAGCGCGGGTTCGCGATGATCTCGTCGGGCGTCCCGACGGCGACCAGGTGGCCCCCGAGCTCGCCGGCGCCTGGACCGAGGTCGAGCACGTAGTCGGCCGCCCGGATGGTCTCCTCGTCGTGCTCGACGACCAGCACGGTGTTGCCGAGGTCGCGCAGCCGCTTGAGCGTGTCGAGGAGGCGGCCATTGTCGCGCTGGTGCAGCCCGATCGACGGCTCGTCCAGGATATAGAGCACACCGACCAGGCTCGACCCGATCTGGGTGGCGAGACGGATGCGCTGCCCTTCGCCCCCCGAGAGCGTGGCCGCGGGGCGGTCGAGCGTCAGGTAGTCGAGCCCGACCTGGGAGAGAAAGCCCAGGCGCTCGCGGATCTCCTTGAGCACCCGCCGGGCGATGG
>DATDAH010000145.1:0-5633 GCA_036525535.1 Acidimicrobiales bacterium | reverse complement strand
GGCCAGCGAGGTGTCGCTGCCCGCCACCGAGGCGAAGGCCAGGAGCACGCCGATGACCACGACGTTGTTGAGGATCGGGGCGTAGGCCGGGGCGAAGAAGGAACGCCGAGCGTTGAGGAGGGCCGTGCCCAATGTCATCAGTCCGTAGAAGAGGATCTGCGGGACGAAGAGGCGCAGCATCGGCACGGCCACCTCGGCCTGGGCCGCGGCGTTCGCCGACGAGAGACGCAGCGTGTACAGGTCGACGATGAACGGCGCCGCCAGCAGGGCCAGGATCGTCAAGGCGAGCATGGCCAGGACGGCGACCGTGAGCACGGCGTTGGTGGCGTCCTCGTCGTGGCGCTGGTCGTGCTCGACGAAGATCGGCACGAGGCTGGCCGACAGCACGCCGCCGAGCAGGAGCTCGTAGATGATGTTCGGGGTCGTGTTGGCCAGGTTGTACGTGTCACTCAGGGCCGTGGCGCCGAGGGCGAAGGTCAGGGCCCCGACTCGCAGGAGACCCGACAGACGGCTGAGCCCGGTGCCGACCCCGACGACGGCGCTGGACCGCACGAGGCGGGCCGTCGTGGTGGTGACCGCGGTGGCCCGGGCGTCGTCCTCGGCGGCCTCGTCGCCCGACGGGGTCTGGTCGCCCGGGACGCTCACGGCGTCGGGGGCGGGTCGGCCTCGTCGAGGGCGAGGCGCAAGGCCTCCATCTCCTCGAGGACCTCGTCGACGGTGCTGTTGACGCCGCCGAGCTGGTCGGGGTCGTCGGTGCGGACCGAGAGCTCCAGTGACCGGGCTACGGCCTCGTCGAGGCGGGCGTCGAGGAGCCCGAGGCGGTCCCGGGTCTCGTTCAGCACCCCGTCGATTCGCTCGGCGGTGGCCAACTGGGCCCGCAGCGCCTCCGCCGTGCGGTTGAGGCTGTTGTCCTCGGTCGGGCTGACCTGGGCCACGGCCTCCACTCGTTGGAGCTCGGACAGGATCGATCTCGTGTCGATCTGGCGCCGGACGTCTTCGAGCGTCTGGCCCCGCCGGGCCACCCGCCCGGCCTCGGCGACGCCTCGTTCCAGCTGGGCGCCGATGGTCGTGAGACGGTCCTGAAGGGGCCCCGCGGCGACGCCCGCGGTGGCCTGCCGGAAGCGGGCCTGGGCGGCCAGGGCCTCCTGCACGGCGTGACGCCAAGGTTCACGCAGCGAGAACGGATCGACCGAGCCCGGCCCTCGTCGGGCCAGGTGGCGACGGCTGACGGGGATGGCCACGGCGACGAGCCAGAACACGACCGCGAGCGTGATGGCCCCGATGAGGCCGCCGCCGACCAGGATCCCGAGGGCCCCTCCGGCGCCGGCGGCCAGGATCGCCGTCGGGCCCATGCCGGCCACTACGGCGTCACGGGCGAGCAGGGGCCACACGGCGATCAGAAGTTGGAGATGACGGCGGCCAGGACACGGTCGATGGTGGCCGGGTCGGAGGCGTTGTAGAGGGCGGCGTTGGAGGCCTCGGCGATCTCCTGGAGCGTGTTCAGGTCGGCGTCGGCGCCGTAGGAAATGGGGAAGACCCGCACCGGCTCGGCCCGCTGGCCCTCGCTGCCCTCGGACAGCGTGGCCAGCAGCTCGTCGAGCTGGTCGTCGTCGTCGGTGGCGTCACCGTCGTCGTTGACGCCATCGCTGAGCAGGACCACCGCGTTGATGCTGGCCGGGTCGTACCCGTCGACGGCGTCGTCGTAGGCCTGCTGGGTGGCGGTGTAGAGCGGCGTGCCGTTGGTGGGGAAGAGGCCGCTGATCGCGTCCTGTAGGTCGGCCCGGTGCTCCTGGGTCATCGGCCCGGGCGCGACCAGGTCGACCACTTCGTCGGTGCCGTCGGGGCCGATCTCGGTGGAGAAGACGCGCAGCCCGACCACGTCCCGGTCGGCGAACAGGTCGAGGGCGTTGACCGCAGCCTCGATGGCCAGATCCAGCTTGGTCGGTACGGGGTCCTCACCGGCGGCGTCACCCATGGAGCCGGAGATGTCGATGACGAGTTGCACCCGGGCCGGCTTGCGCTGCTCGTCCCAGCGATCGAGGAGCTCGATCATGACGGGGGGCTCGGGGACCTCGAGCAGGGTCTGGGGCTGGTCGGGGTCGACACCGTTCTCGGCCGATACGGGGTCGCCGATGGCCACCTCCGGGTTTCCCGGTCGGAAGCCGTAGTCCAGGACCCGTTCCTGGTTGTCGGCCTCCTGGACGAACTCACTGAAGAGCAGGGCCCCCTCGGCCTCGTCGGCGCTCACCCACTCGGCGTCGAGGAGGAAGAACGGGTTGTCCGAGTAGAGCGTCCCTTCCTCGGGGTAGATGGCGACCAGCGGGACGCGGGGCGGACGGGGCTCCTCGCCGGGTTGGAGGACGCCGTCGGGGTTGCCCCGGTTGTAGTCGATGACCGACTTCTCCTCGACGGCCACGGCTGACGCGTAGGACAGCGAGTTGCCCCGCTGGTCGGCCCGGTAGAGGTTGTTGAGGAAGGTCAGCGTGGTGTCCCCGTAGTGGACCACTGCCGACTCGACGCCGGTCGCGAAGTCGATGACGTCCTGCTGGGCCAGGTCTTCGGTGGTCAGCCCTTCGGTCTTGCCCGTGGCCGCGTAGCTCTGGGCGATGAGGGCGGACAGCCCGCTGGTCGAGAAGTTGGGGTTGGTCTTGCCGAGCCGGAAGGGGCCCCACTCGGGGTGGCCGAACGCGGCCCAGCCCGCACCGCTGGTGGACAGTTCGAGGATGTCCGCGTAGCCGATGGGCTCGTCGGGCCAGCCCAGGGCTTCGGCCATCGGCTGGGGCATGGCGATGACCAGCGGCGTGAGCATGAACGGCGTGCCCTCCCCGGCGATGGGCGACTCGCCCTGCTCGGTGAGGCGCTGATCGAGGATGGCACCCCAGGCGCTGGAGGCCGGCGACCACACGACCGGGCGGGGCCCCTCGGCCTCCTCGTCCCAGCCCTCGGTCAGCAGGGTGGCGCCGAGACCGGAGGACTTGGACTGCGGGCGGACGAACACGCACTCGCCGTCGACCTCGGCTTCCTCAGAGGCGTTGAACGTCCGGGCCAGGTCGGTCAGCAGGTCGATCTTCTCGGGCGACACGGAGAGGTCGACCACGAGGCAGTCACCCGGGTCGCCGAGCACGTCCTCGATGGTCGTGTCGTCGCCGGCCGAGCCGCCGTCGTCGCCGTCGGTGCTGGAGCAGGCCGCCGCGGCCAGGGCCAGGGTGACGAACAGGACCGGCACGGACCTGGTCACGAGTTCTC
The DNA here is from genome assembly GCA_036525535.1 of Acidimicrobiales bacterium. Taxonomy (GTDB): domain Bacteria; phylum Actinomycetota; class Acidimicrobiia; order Acidimicrobiales; family DATDAH01; genus DATDAH01. Next base: position 2,387 of record DATDAH010000145.1, on the reverse strand, counting down.
CCAGGCCGAACGCAGGGCGTCGAGCACACCGGCCGACGGGAGCGGCTCGCCCGCCTCGCCGGCCTCCCAGCCGGCCTCGGTGAGGGCATCGTCGAGGGTGTCGGCGTCGAGGAGGTCGCCCGCGTCGACGCCGCGACGGGGGGCGAGGACCACGGACGCCCGGTACATGGGTGCAGGGTAGAAGATGGTCAGGTCCTCACCCTGGGCGGTCCCGGCCACCGCCTCGGCGTCGATGCCCAGCGCTCCGACCGCACCGAAGGCCGCCCGCCCCTGCTGAACCAGCTTGAGCAGGGCCGTGCCCGCGGTCCGGGTGGGCACCGCGTCCTCGAGGTCGCCCAGCCACCGATCGTCGATGTCCTGACCGGCGAAGCCCGGGTCGCCGAGGTGGGCGGCCATGGCCTGGGCCAGGACGAGGAGGCCGGTGGCGCTGGTGTCGGGGGCGTCGTACCCCGGCTTCACCTGACCCCAGCTGGCCTCGCCGCCGTGGTCGGCCCAGGCCTCGCCGGCGGCGTCACCGAGGCAGGCCCAGTCGACCTCGGGGCAGTCCGCCTCGAGCGCGGCGGCCCGGTCGGCGAAGGCCACGAGAGCCAGAGGGCTCGAACGATCGGTGGCGAGAGGCTCGCCGAAGAGGGCGCTACCGGTGGCGAACTCCCGGCGTTCGTCGACCTGCTGGGGGAACGGGTCCAGCGTGAGCCAGGCGTCGGCCTCCAGGTCGGCGTCGACCGCACCCAGTCGGTCGACGGTCTCGCCCACCGGCTCGACGGTCACGTCGGCCACACCGTCGCGCTCGAGGGATTCGCAGACGTCGGCCAGCTCCTCGGCGCACACCAGCGTCGGCACCTCATCGTTCCCACCGTCCCCCGAGGCCTGGTCCCCGTCGTCGCCGCCATCCAGGAATGAGCGGAGCAGGAGGGCCACGGCCACCATGAGGACGGCACCCAGCACCGCGAGGACCCGTCGCATCTGGGAGCCGAGTCTATGGAGCCGCCCCCGAGGGCCCCGGTAGCCTCCCCCGCGTGAGCGCGACCGTCGCCGACCTGGGCCAGCGGGCCAAAGCCGCCAGCCAGGCGCTGGCCCGGGCGTCGAGCGCCGACAAGGACGCGGCCCTCGTGGCCGCCGCGGACCTCCTGGTGGCCCGGAGCCAGGAGCTCCTGGACGCCAACGCGGTCGACGTGGGCCGGGCCGAGGCGGACGGCGTCAGCCCGACCGTCATCGACCGCCTGAGGCTCAGCCCCGCCCGCATCGAGGCCATGGCCGCCGGCCTACGCCAGGTGGCCTCGCTACCGGACCCGGTAGGGGAGGTCCTCGAGGGCTGGACGCGACCCAACGGCCTGCGCATCCATCGGGTCCGTGTTCCGTTGGGGGTCGTGGCCATCATCTACGAGAACCGGCCCAACGTGACCAGTGACGCCGCCGGCCTGTGTGTGAAGTCGGGCAACGCCGCCTTCCTGCGAGGCTCGTCGGGGGCGATCGCCTCCAACATCGCCATCGCCGCCGTCCTCCGGGAGGGCATGGCCAAGGCCGGCCTGCCCGAGGACGCCGTCGTCCTGGTCGAGGACACCAGCCGGGCGGCCGCGGTCGAGTTCATGCGCCAGCGTGACTCGATCGACTGCCTGATCCCCCGAGGTGGTCCGTCGCTCATCCAGTCGATCCTGGACAATGCCACCGTGCCCTACGTGATCGACGGGGACGGGAACTGCCACGTCTACGTCCACGAGGACGCCGACCTGGCCATGGCTCGGGCGATCATCGTGAACGGCAAGACCCAGCGGCCGTCGGTCTGCAATGCCACCGAGAGCCTGTTGGTGCATGCCGCCGTGGCCGACCGCCTGCTGCCGGAGGCGGCCAAGGCCCTCGAGGGGGTCGAGCTGGTCGGCGACGAGCGGGTGCGGGCCCTCGTGCCGACGGCGGGCGAGGCCACCGACGACGACTGGGCCCAGGAGTTCCTCGATCTCAAGCTGGCTGTCCGCGTGGTGGACGACCTCGACGAGGCCATCGCCCACATCACCCGCTACGGCTCGGGACACAGCGAGGCGATCGTCACCGACTCGGTGGTCGCGGCCGATCGCTTCTGCCAGGAGGTCGACGCTGCCGCCGTACTGGTCAACGCCTCGACCCGATTCGTCGATGGCGAAGAGTTCGGCTTCGGAGCCGAGATCGGCATCTCCACCCAGAAGCTCCACGCCCGTGGCCCGATGGGCCTCCGGGAGTTGACCACGGCCAAGTACGTCGTGCGCGGTAACGGCCAGACCCGGGCCTGACGAGTCCGGAATCTTGACCAGGCGGTCAAGTGCGATCGGTAGGCTCGACCCATGACATATCGCTTCGACGCGGTGGACGAGGTCCGCGAAGGCCTGAGCAAGGTCGACTACCTGGCCGACGAGGGC
>DATDAH010000144.1:0-21711 GCA_036525535.1 Acidimicrobiales bacterium | reverse complement strand
CACCGACGAAGGTGACCTCGTCCACGCCCGCGGACGCCAGGGCGGTCCGGACGCCGGCGGGCAGGTCCAAGGCCGGCGTTCCCGCCGCCGTGCGGCTCACGACCCCGGGGCCGAGGCGATCGGCGACCCGGTCGAGGTCCGGGGCGCCGAACTCGTAGCACTCGGGCCCGATGAGCGGACCGACCAGGGCCCGTACGGGCCCCGTGGCCACGATCTGCAACTCGTCGACGGCGGCGGCCACGACCCCGTCGGCCAGGCCCCGCCAACCGGCATGGGCCACGGCCACGCCTCCCCCGTCGGCCACCAGCGCGATCGGGGCGCAGTCCGCGGTGTGGACGGCCAGCACGGCGCCGGTGACGGTGGTCACGGCCGCATCGGCCTCTTCGCCGGCGCCCGCTCCCACCTCACGTACGGTCACGACCCGGGCGCCGTGCACCTGGCGCAGCCAGGTCCACGGGAGGTCGATCAGGTCTGACCGTCGTCGGGCCAGTTCGGTCGGCTCGCCGCCGATCCGCAGGTCGCCGTCGGCCGATCCGGTGAAGCGGACCCGGGCGGTCCGCCCGTCGGTCAGGAGGTGGTCGAAGGCGGCGTGGATTACTTGAGGAACGACGGGACGTCGAAGTCGTCGCCGCCGAGGCCGAGGTCGTCGTCGTCATCATCATCGCCCCCGCCGAAGAGGTCGGGGGCCTCGTCGTCGTCCTCACCGTGCAGGAAGCTCAGGTCGGGCTCCTCGTCGCGGGAGCGACGGTCGTCGTCCCAACGGTCGAAGCCGGCCGCGATGACGGTCACCCGGACCTCGTCGCCCAGGTCGTCGTCGATGACCGCACCGAAGATGATGTTGGCGTCGGCGTGGCAGACGCCGTGGATGATCTCCGCGGCTTCGTTGACCTCGAACAGACCGAGGTCGCTGCCGCCGGAGACGTTGAGGATGACGCCCCGGGCCCCCTCGATGGACGCCTCGAGCATCGGGCTGGAGATGGCGTTCCGGGCCGCGGTGAGAGCCCGGCCCTCGCCGGACGAGTAGCCGATGCCCATCAGAGCGGAGCCGGCGTTGGCCATGACCGTCTTGATGTCGGCGAAGTCGGTGTTGATCAGGCCCGGCGTGGTGATCAGGTCGGTGATGCCTTGGACCCCTTGCAGCAGGATCTCGTCGGCCATCTTGAAGGCGTTGAGCATCGACGTGTTCTCGTCGGACACCGTCAGCAGGCGGTCGTTGGGGATGACGATCTGGGTGTCGACCGACTCCTTCAGGCGCTGGATGCCCTGCTCGGCCTGCACCGTGCGGCGCCGGCCCTCGAAGCTGAACGGGCGGGTGACCACGGCGATCGTCAGGGCCCCGACGCCCCGGGCGATCTCGGCGATGACCGGGGCGGCGCCGGTGCCCGTGCCGCCGCCCTTGCCCGCGGTGATGAACACCATGTCGGCCCCGGCGATGGACTCCTCGATCTCGGCTCGGTGGGACTCAGCCGCCTCGCGGCCGACATCGGGATCGCTTCCGGCGCCGAGGCCACGGGTCAGGTCCCGTCCGATGTCGAGCTTCACCTCGGCGTCGCTCATCAGCAGCGCCTGGGCGTCGGTGTTGACGGCGATGAAGTCGACGCCCTTCAGGCCGGCGTCGATCATGCGGTTGACGGCATTGACACCGCCGCCGCCGACGCCCACGACCTTGATCACGGCCAGGTAGTTCTGGGGATTGCCGATCATGGGGTCCTCCACCTCGGGGCGCCCGCTCCAGCCGCGGCGTCCGGCATCACGTTCCGATGACCCCCCGATGGTAGGGCGATACGGGGGCGGCCCGTCGAACGAACTCATGGTGAGGCCTCCTCGGCCGTCGGGTTCAGGGGCTCAGACACAGCCGGGCACCCGCACCAGGGCGGGCGCGTCGGGCAATGCGACGTCGAGGCGGTCGACGCAACCGGGCGTCACGGTGGCGAGCACCGCCGCCGCGGCGCGGAGCTTCGCTTCGGCCTCGTCGGGCCCGCCGAGGGCGATGACGCCACCCGCCCGCAGCGCCGCTTCGAACTCGGTCCCGGTCCCGGTCCCGCTCACGCGGGCCACGTCGGGCCGGAGGCCCTCCGGTATGGCCGCGGCGACGGCCAAGGCACCGAGCGCGTCGTCGTCCAGTCGGTCACCGGGTTCGGCGGACGCGGTCACACCGTCCATGACGGCCACATCGGTCGGCTCGGCCCCCACGGTGGCGAGCACCCGGCCCTCGCCATCGACGAGCAGCCAGGCATCCTCACCGGGAGCCACGATGCCGGCGACGGGGGTCCGTTCGGTGACCTCGATCCCGACCTCGCCCGTCCACGATCGGGTGATGACGACGTCGTCCACCCAGGGCAGGGCGGCAATCCCCTGCTCCGCGGCGTCGGCGTCGAACCAGGCCAGCGGATCACCGGGAGTGATCCCGGCGGCCTCGGTCACGGCGTCGGGCGAGGTGTGGGAGACGCCGCGGACGTCGATCCGCTCGATGTCGAGGGCCGGGGTCCAGGTGAGGGCGAGGGCCAGGAGGGCGACCGCGATGACGGCGGCCAGCGCGAGCAGGCGGCGCAGGCGACGACGCCCGGCATCCCGAGCGACCGAGGCCCGGCGGGCCCGGATGCGGGGATCCACCGTCACCGTGCTCATCGCGCCGCCTCGTCGCTGGGGAAGCCGATCAGCCGCGTCTCCGGTACCAGCGTCACGCCCGACGCCTCTCGCACCCGGTCGCGGACCTCGATCATCAGGGCGTGGACGTCAGCGGCCCGACCACCGGGGTCGGCCTGGATGAAGTTGGCGTGCTTGGTCGACACGACCGCCGTGCCCCGTCGAAGTCCCTTGGCCCCACTGGCGTCGATGAGCCGGCCGGCCGAGTCGCCGTCGGGGTTGGTGAACACCGACCCGGCGTTGGGGCCGCCGGGCTGGTTCTCCCGACGCCAGCGCACGATCTCGGCGATCTCCGCCGTCGCCGTGGCCGCGTCGCCTTCGGCCAGCCCGAAGTCGGCGCGGACGACGACCTCGTCGGGGCCCACGTTCGAGCGCCGGTAGCCGAGCTGCAGATCGGTGGCGGCCACGACATCATCTTCGCCCGTGCGCAGGCTCAGCCGGCGGACCCGCGTGAGGGTGGCCGCCATGTCGGAGCCGTGCCCTCCGGCGTTCATGCGGACGCCGCCGCCCACCGATCCCGGGACGCCGACCGCCCACTCCAAGCCCGTGAGCCCGGCGGAGGCCGTCTGGCGGGCGAGCACGGGGAGGGCCACCCCGCCGCCCGCCTGGACCTCGCGGCCGTCGATCGCCATGGTGGCGAAGCCGTCGCCGAGCCGGATGGCGAGACCGGGGAAGCCGTCGTCGTGGACGAGCAGGTTCGAACCCTTGCCCACGACCAGCAGGGCGAGGTCGGCCGCGTCGGGGACGGCGGCCACCGCGGCGGCCACCTGACCCAGGACCCACTCGTCGTCCACGTCGACGAAGAGGCGGGCGACCCCACCCACGCGGTAGGTGGTCATCGCCCCGAGGGGCTCGTCGCGGCGGAGGCGGGCGCCGACGGCGCGGCGCAACCGGTCGGCCAGCGCCTCGAGGGGGGTCGGCGTGGTCACGGCCCCGGCCGGGCCGCCAGCGCGGCCTGGATCTCGTCGGGCAGCGTGGTCAGGTCGCCGGCGCCGAGGGTCAGGCAGAGGTCACCCCGACGCAGGCGGTTGACCAGATACACCACCAGGTCTTCCCGCCTGGGCAGGTAGTCCACGGTCCGGGTCGGATCGGCCGCCCGGATGGCGTCCACGACGGTCTTGCCCGAGACGCCCGGTACCGGAACCTCCCCGGCGCTGTAGACGTCGGTCACGGCCAGCAGGTCGGCGTCCGCGAAGGACGCCCCGAACTCGGGTCCCAAGGCGGCGACGCGGCTGTAGCGGTGGGGCTGGAACACGGCGACCAGGCGCTCGGGCGCGGTGTCGCGGCCCGCCGCCAGGGCGGCCGCGACCTCGGTCGGCAGGTGGGCGTAGTCGTCGACGAAGGCCACACCGGCGGCCTCCCCGCGGAACTCGAACCGACGGGCCACGCCGCCGAAGCGGGCGAGGGCCGCGGTCGCGGCCTCGAAGGGTGTCCCCACCTCGAGTGCCGTTGCGGCGGCGACGGCCGCGTTCCGGGCGTTGTGGGCCCCGGGGACGGGCAGATGGATCTCGCCCAAGTCGGTCCCCGACCGCACCAGTCGGAAGGTGGTGCCGCGGCGCTCTCGGCGGAGGTCGTGGATGCGGTAGGCGGCGACGGGGTGCTCGCCGACTGTCGTCACCTCGTGGCGCTCGGCGAGGGCCCGGCCCTCGACGTCGTCGATGCCCACGACCGCCAGCAGGCCGGCCCCGTCCACGAAGCGGTCGAAGGCGTCGCGGAGGGCATCGAACCCGCCGTAGTGGGCGTGGTGGTCGGCCTCGACGTTGGTGACCACGGACACCTCGGTCTGCAGTTCGACGAAGGTGCCGTCGCTCTCGTCGGCCTCGACGACGAACCACTCGCCCTCGGACCAGACCGCGCCCGAGCCGATCTGGTTGACGTCGCCACCGATGATGAAGCTCGGGTCCATCCCGGCCTCCGCCAGGATCACGGCCAGCATGGAGGAGGTCGTCGTCTTGCCGTGGGTGCCGGCCACCGAGATCGTGCGCCGCAACGCGGTGATGGCGGCCAAGACCTCGGAGCGACGGAGCACGGGGCGGCCCGACGCTCGGGCGGCGACGACCTCGGGGTTGTCGGGGGTGATGGCGGTGGACACGGCTACGACGGCCGCGTCCTCGAGTTGCTCCGCCCGGTGGCCGACGGCGACCCGGATCCCCTGGTCGGCCAGGCGGTCGAGGGCCTTGGAGGAGCGCAGGTCACTGCCGCTGACCCGGTGTCCCATCGCCGCGAGGACGCTGGCGATGGCGCTCATGCCGGCGCCCCCGATGCCCACGACGTGAATGGCCTGTGGCGGCGTGAGGTCCACGGTCGGACCGGGTGTGGAGACTTCAGCCACGGGCATGGGCCTCGATCAGGTCGGCCACCCGGTCTGCGGCGTCGGGCCGACCCAGCGCCTCGGCCGCCGCGCCCATAGCGGTGCGCACGGCGGCGTCGGTGACCAATGGGCCGAGCTCCTGTTCCAGGCGGTCGACGTCCAGCTCGGCGTCGGGGACCAGGCGGGCGGCGCCGAGGTCGACCAGGCCCCGGGCATTGGCCGTCTGGTGATCAGCGGTGGCGATCGGGAGGGGGACCAGGACGCTGGGCAGGCCCAGCACGGCGATCTCGGCCACGGTCGTGGCCCCCGCCCGAGCCACGACCAGGTCAGCGGCGGCGAGGATGGTGGGCATGTCGTCCTCGTAGCGCACGGGGCGGTAGAGGATGCCGCTCGTTCCGTCCCGTTCCTCGCTCCGAGCCGACGGGTCGTCCCAGTCCCGCTCGCCGACCACGTGGTGCACGGCGAGATCGGCCCGGTCGACCCATCGCCCGACCAGGCCGGTGACCGCCTGGTTGATGCGCCGGGCCCCGAGGGATCCCCCGAAGGCCAGGACGACGACCCGTTCCGCCGGCAGGTCCAGCCGCGCCCGCGCGGGGGCAAGGTCCCGCTTGCGGTCGACGGCCAGGATCTCGGGACGCACCGGGTTGCCGGTCACGACCGCGCGAGGCAGGTCGGTACCGGGGAAGGAGACGGCGGCGGCCCGAGCGAAGCGGGCCACCAGGCGGTTGGCGGCCCCGGGCACGGCGTTCTGCTCGGCCACCACGATGGGGATGCGGAAGAGCACGGCGGCCAGGGCACAGGCCACTGATGCGTAGCCACCGAGCGCCACCACCACCGAAGGGCGACGGTGCCGGACGAGGCTCAGGGCTCGCCCGAAGGCTCGCGCCAGGCCCACGAGCGCGCCGACGTTCGCCATGGTGAGGCGACGCTGGATGCCCCGTCCCGGAAGCGCCGTGAGGGTGAAGCCGGCGTCGGGGACGAGGCGGCCCTCACTTCCCCGCTCGCTGCCCACGAAGTGGATGGTTCCCACGTCGTGACCCCGGGCGACCAGGGCCCGGCCGATGGCGATGCCGGGGAGGGTGTGGCCGGCGGTGCCCCCGCCGACGATCAGCGCCCAGGTGGGGGGTGCGTCAGGCATCCCGACCGTGGCGGGCCACGCTCAGGAGCACGCCCATGGCCAGCAGGTTCACGACCAGGGACGTGCCGCCGTAGGACACGAACGGCAGGGGGACGCCGGTGATGGGCAGGAGCCCGACCACGGCGCCGATGTTGACCAGGGCCTGGAGGACGAACCAGGTCGTGATGCCCGCGGCCAGCAGCATCCCGAAGGTGTCGGGGGCCCGGAGGGCGGCCCGCACACCGAAGTAGCCGAGGGCGACGAACAGGCTGAGGACCGTCAGGGCCCCGATCAGCCCCAGCTCCTCGGCGATGATGGCGAAGATGAAGTCCGTGTGGGCGTACGGCAGGAAGCCCCACTTGGCCCGGCTGGCCCCGAGCCCCACGCCCGTGATGCCACCCCCGGCGATGCCGACGAGGGACTGGATGGTCTGGTACCCGGTGTTGGCCGGGTCGTCCCACGGGTGCAGGAACCCCAGGAGGCGGGCCCGCCGGTAATCGGCGCTGAGGGCGGCGACGCAGGCGGCCGTGACGCCGACGGCCCCCCAACCGGCCAGACGGGTGAGGGAGGCGCCGGACACGAAGACGACGGCCCCGACGGCCCCTGCGGTGATGATGAGCGTCCCCAGGTTGGGCTGCAGAAGGAGAAGGACGGCGATGGCGCCCAAGGCGAGCAGCACCGGGCGCAGGACGCGGGGGTCGTCTCGGAGGGCTTCGCGGTGGCTGTCCTCGGCCAACCAGCGGGCGGACCAGATGATCATGGCCAGCTTGGCCAGCTCGGAGGGCTGGATGCGCAGCGAGCCGGCGCCCAACCAGCGCGTGGCGCCGTTGGCCCCGACCCCGACGCCCGGTACGAGGACCAGCGCCAGGAGCACGAAGCTGACCACCAGGAAGGGCGTGGCCAGCCGTCGCCAGAGCCCGTAGTGCTGGTGCATCACGACGAACATCCCGACGACACCGACCAAGGCGAAGACGGCCTGGCGGGTGAAGCTGTCCCACGCTGATCCCGAGGTCCGGAGGTCGCTGACCGACGCCGCGGACATCACCATGACCAAGCCGAGCAACACCAGCGCCGTCACCACCACGAGCAGGCCGACGAAGGTCGAGGACCGGTCGCCCGGCGGCCGCTTGGGACCGGGCCGGGCCGAGGGATGCCGACCCCGGGCCGCGCCGGGGTCATGGGCGGGCCGCCGGCGGCCCGCTACCGCCGGGTGGGCGGTGCGGCTACGACCCGTCTGGGCGCTCGTGGTGGGGCTCATGGCTGGGCCGCCTCTCGGTCGAGATGGATGCGGACGAGACGGGCGAAGTCGTCGCCCCGCTCGCCGTAGGACGAGTACCAGTCGAAGGAAGCACAGCCGGGCGAGAGCACGATTGCGTCGCCGGGGAGCGCGAGAGCGTCGGCTGCGCTGACCGCATCGGCCATCGATTCCGCCCGCTGGAGCGGGACGCGTCCGGCGACGGCGGCCACGACCTCGTCGGCGGCTTCGCCGATCGCGATGACGGCCCGCACCGTGCCTCCCGTTCCAAGCAGGTCGTGCAGGTCGATGCCCTTGTTGCGGCCGCCGGCGATGAGCACGACGGAGGCGAAGGCCTCGACCGCGGCCCGGGTGGCATGGGGGGTCGTGGCCTTCGAGTCGTCGTACCAACGCACTCCCGCCCGCTCGCCCACCAACTGCACCCGGTGGGGCAGGCCGTCGAAGGCGGCCAGCGCCGTGGTGACCGCCTCGTCGCTCGCGCCGACGGCACCGGCCATGAGCGCGGCGGCGAGGGCGTTGGCCTGGTCGTGGCGCAGCCCGCGACGGAGGTCGGCCACCGCGATGAGCGGGCGGTCGTCGACCACGAGGTACCCGTCGCGCACGGTCGCCGTCTCGGCGCCCGAGAAGCCGAAGGTGCGCCGCCGGGCGCGACCGCGGTGGGCAGAGACCACCGGGTCGTCGGCGTTGACCACGGCGACTGCGTCGGGCCCCTGGTCGGCCCAGATGCGGGCCTTGGCCGCCTCGTAGTGGGCCAGGTCGGCGTGCACGTCGAGGTGGTCGGGGGCGAAGTTGAGCCAGGCGGCGACCTCCGGGGCCCAGTGGCCGGTGTGACCGAGCCGGAAGGAACTGGCCTCGACCACGAACATCTCGACCGCAGGGTCGTCGATGGCCTCGACCAGCGGGGTGTCGACATTGCCGGCCTCGGCCACGACCCGGCCGTCACGGCGGAGCATGTCGGCCGTGAGGTGGGTCACCGTGGTCTTGCCGTTGGTCCCGGTGACGGCCACGATCGGACGGTCGTCCCACGCCGCGGCGAGATCGAACTCGGAGCGGACGGGCACCCCCGCCGCCTCGGCCAGGGCGAACACCGGATGGCGGTCCGGGACCCCGGGGCTGGGCAGGAGGACCTCGACGGCGCCCAGGAGGCGTTCCAGCGTGGCGGCGTCGGGCGTCTCGGTCAGGGTCACGCCGACCTCGTCGGCGAAGCGCCGGTGAGCCTCCTGCGGGCGGTCGTCGACCGCGAGCACCGTCGACCCCCGTCGGGCCAGGGCCCGGCCGACGGCCATGCCGGTGACCCCCAAGCCGACCACGAGAGCGCTCCGCGGCGTCAATCCCGGGCCCCCGGGATCCCGATGAAGTCGGCGTAGTAGAGGCCGATCCCGACGGCGGTGCAGATGCCGGACATGATCCAGAAGCGGATGATCACCGTCGTCTCGGGCCAGCCCCGGAGCTCGAAGTGGTGATGGATCGGCGCCATGCGGAAGACCCGGCGCCCGAAGATCTGGAAGCTGGCCACCTGGATGATGACCGACAGGGTCTCGACCACGAACAGGCCACCGACGACCGCCAGGAGCAGCGACGTGTTGGTCATCAGGGCCAGGCCGGCCAGGGCGGCGCCGATGGCCAACGAGCCGGTGTCGCCCATGAAGATCTGGGCGGGCGAGGCGTTCCACCAGAGGAAGCCGACACACGCCCCCGTCATGCACGCGGCGACGACGGCCAGGTCCAGGGCGTGGGGAACGCCGTAGACCAGCGGGTGACGGAAGGCCCAGAACCCGATCACGATGAAGGCGGTGAAGGCGAGGGTGGCGGCGCCACCGGCCAGGCCGTCGAGCCCGTCGGTCAGGTTGACGGCGTTGGTCGTGCCCACGATGAGGAGCACGGCCCACACGCACCAGCCGATCTCCCCGAGATCCAACAGGACGCCCGACCGGGTGAACGAGAGGTCGGTGCTGACCGGCGTGTGGCCCACGGCCAGCACGGCGAAGGTGATGGCCACGGCCAGGAGCCCCAGGAACTTGGTCCGTGACGTCAGTCCGAGGTTCCGCTCCCGGGTGACCTTGATCCAGTCGTCGGCCAGGCCGACCAGCCCCGCGCCGACCAAGGCCAACATCACGATCAGGCCCGATCGGGTGATTATTCGGCTGTTGGAGATGTCGGAGGCCAGGTACCCCACCACGGCCCCGCCGACGATTGCGGCCCCGCCCATCGTCGGGGTGCCTGCCTTGGTGGTGTGGCCCTGCGGCCCGTCCTCTCGGATGGGCTGGCCGATCCGGCGCCGGGTCAGCACGTCGATCAGGACCTTGGTGCCGAGCAGCGACACCATCAGTGAGACGCCGGCCGCGAACAGGAGCGTCCTCACGCGCACGCCTCCCCATGGCCACGGCGGGCGAGGGCGGCGGCGGCCACCTCCCGGTCGTCGAAGTCGATCACCCGGTCACCCAGGTCCTGGGTCGTCTCGTGCCCTTTGCCCGCCACCAGGATCAGGTCCCCCGGCGCGGCGAGGGCCACGGCCGCGTCGACGGCCCGACGGCGGTCGGGCTCCACGATCAGGTCGCCGACCCGTTCCACACCGGTCATCACGGTCTCGATGATGGCCGCCGGGTCCTCCTGACGGGGATTGTCCGAGGTCACGATCACGACGTCGGCCCCCTGGTCGGCGGCGCGGCCCATCAGCGGGCGCTTGTCCCGGTCCCGGTCCCCGCCGCAGCCGAACACCACGATCAGCCGGCCCTCCGTGAGCTCTCGGGCCGACGCCAGGGCCTGGACGAGGCCATCGGGCGTGTGGGCATAGTCGACGAGCACGGCCACGTCGCTGTGTCCGACCGGCTCGAAGCGGCCGCGGACGGGCCCGGCCTGGGCCAGGCCGGCGGCGATCTGGGCCGGCTCGAGGCCGAGGGCCAGGGCGGCCTCGGCGGCGGCGACGGCGTTGGCCAGGTTGAAGCGGCCGGCGAGGGCCAGCTCGATGCGGTGGCCCCGCCACGTGAAGCGGCTGCCGTCGGCCCGGAGCTCGGGGTCCTCGGCCTCCTCGGCCGACCAGGCCACGGCGGGGATGGCCATGGCCTCGAGCAGGCGGGCGCCCCAGGGATCGTCTCGGTTCACCAGGCCGAGGGCAGCCCGTTCGGGCTCGAAGAGGCGGGCCTTGGCCGCGAAGTAGCGGTCCATCGTCCCGTGGAAGTCCAGGTGGTCCTGGGAGAGGTTGGTGAAGACGGCCACCGTGAACCAGGTGCCGACGATGCGGCGCAGCTCGATGGCGTGCGAGGAGACCTCCATGGCCACGACCGAGGCGCCGGCGTCCGCCGCCTCGGCCAGGGCGGACTGCAACGCCGGGGCCTCCGGGGTGGTCCGGGCCCCGCTCAGGGTGCCCAGGACACGGGTGGTCCGACCGACGTGGTTGAGCACGGCGGCCAGCAGGTGGGTCACCGTGGTCTTGCCGTTGGTGCCCGTCACCCCGACGACGGCGATCCGCCGTGAGGGGTGGTCGAAGAAGGCGTCGGCCAGTCGTCCCATCGCGGCGCGGGTGTCGGGAACCACGATCTGGGGGACGCTGACCGCAACCGGGTGCTCGACGACCACCGCGACCGCGCCTGCCGCCACCGCAGTGGCCGCGTGACGATGGCCGTCGGTGTGCTCCCCCTTGAGCGCGCAGTACAGCGAGCCGGGACCGGCGATGCGGCTGTCGTGCTCGACGGCGGTGACCGCGACGCCGACGGCGATGCCCTCCGGCACGAGGACGTACTCGGGCAGCGCGGCCAGGAGCGCGTCGAGCGGTCGCGGGGAGCGCATGGCTCAGCCTGCCTCGACGATGGAGGAGGGCGGTGGGATCCGGTAGGCCCGGAGGACGGCTCCGGCCAGCCGGCTGAACACCGGCCCGGACACGTCGCCGCCGTAGACGTCGCCGGAGGGCTCGTCGATCACGACCACGATCGAGAGCTGCGGGTCGTTGGCCGGGACGAACCCGCCGAACGTGGCGACGTAGTGGTACCGGCCGAGCTCGTCCTCGTAGCCGCCGTTGGGCTGGGGCTTGCGGGCGGTGCCCGTCTTGCCCGCCACCGGATAGCCCGGGACGGCCGCGGCCACGCCGGTACCGCCTTCTTCGACCACGCCCGTCATCATCTCCGTCATCTGCCGGGCCGTCGCTTCGGACACGACGCGACGAGGCTCGGGCCTCGACGTCGGGTCGAGCTCGCCGTCGGTGCCGATCGTGCCGGTCACCAGCCGGGGGGCGACGTACCGGCCACCGTTGGCGATGACGTTGAACGCCTCGAGGACCTGGAGCGGGGTGGCGGCCACCCCCTGGCCGATGGGGATCGTGGCGATGGAGGTCGACGACCACTCATCGGTCGGCAGCAGGATGCCGGGCGACTCCTGGGGGAAGTGCAGCTGGGTGGCTTCACCGAGGCCGAACGAGCGGATGTAGTGGTCGAGGACATCGGGGGACATCTGCTGGGCGATCTGGATGGTCCCCACGTTCGAGGACTCGGTGAGGATCTCCCGCACGGTCATCTCGGTCGTCTCGTGGGAGTGGCTGTCGCTGAAGAGGTGGTCGCCGACTTGCAGGGTGTCGGCCACCGAGCTGGTCGAGTCGGGCGTGACTACCCCTTCCTCGAGCGCGGCGGACAGGGTGATGATCTTGTTCACGGACCCGGGTTCGAACACCACGGTGACCGCGCGGTTGTCCGCCGCCGGGATGGGGTCGGTGAACGAGTCCGTGGCCTCGTCGAAGGCGTCGATGTTGGCCACGGCCAACAGCTCACCGGTGCCGGGACGGCTGACGATCACCGTGCCCCCTCGGGCGCCCGTCGCCTCCACCTGCTCGCTGAGCAGGCGCTCGGCCTGGTACTGGATCTCGCGGTCGATGGTGAGCTGGACGTCTTCGCCCTGGGCGGCGTCGTCGTAGTGGTTGTCGCCCGAGGCGATCGTGTTGCCCTGCGGATCGCGCTCCACGGTGACCTGGCCCGGCTCGCCCGCGAGCACGTCCTCGTACTGTTCCTCGAGCCCGGAGATGCCCAGTTGGTCGACGTTGACGGTGCCGAGCAGGGAGTGGGCCAAGGTCCCGGAGGGGTTCGAGCGGGCCGGCTCCTGGGTCACGGTGATGCCGGCGAGGCCGAGGTCTCGGACCTGCTGACCCACGTCGCTCGGCAGCTGGCGGTCGACGTAGACGAAGGAGCTGTCTCCGGCCAGCGTCTGGGCCAGCACCAGGGGGTCGGCACCGATGACCGGGGCCAGCGCCTGGGCCGTCGCCATCGGGTCCTCGATGACCGAGGGGTCGGCCTCGATGGTCGCCGACGGGACGCTCAAGGCCAGATCGGCGCCGTGCCGATCCAGGATCGAGCCCCGGGGGGCGTCGACCTCGGTCACCCGGTTGCGCTGGTCCTCGCCGAAGGCGACGAGGGCGTCGGGGCGCAGCACCTGGACGGTGGCCACCCGGTAGGCGACCACGCCGAAGGCCACGACGGCGACGATGAGCACGGCCAGGAGGCGACGGTGCTCGGTCGCCGTGTGCAGGCCGGCTCGCCGACGGCCGACGTGGCTGGGGTCGGGTCGGCGCGCCGGCGCCCGCCGACCATGACGGCCGGCGGGCGCCCGGCCCGAGCCGTACGCTCGGGGGCGGGACGGGGCGCGGGTGGTCACGGGCTGCCGGCGCCTGCCTCGGGACCCGGCAGGATGTAGCGCACGGGCGGCTCGACCATGCCCAACTGGTTGATGGCCACATCGCGGATGTGGGCGGGCGACTCGGCCTCGGACACCGCCTCACGGAGCAGCTGGACCTCGGCCTGGCGTGCGGCCACGTCGGCGTGCAGGCCGTCCAGGTGGATCTGGCCCTGGACGAGCACCGTCTGCAGGAGGGCGACGGCGAACAGGATCAGGAAGAAGGCGCCGAGGGCGATGGTCAGGGCCACTTGGGGCCGGAGCCGGCGCCGGCCCGCGGGCTTGACCGTGCGGGCGGGGGTGTCGGGGACAGGGCGGAGGTGGCGCCGGGTCGGGGCGGGGGCGGGCTGGTGGCGAGGGCGGGCGGGGGCTGTTGCCCCACGGCGGGTGGCGGTGCTTGTGCTCACGGGGTGACCTCCGGGTCGGTCGCGGTGGGGTCGGCCAGCTTTCGGACCGCCCGGAGGCGGGCGCTGCGAGCCCGGGGATTGCGGCTGATCTCGTCCTCGCCCGGCTTCCAGGCTCCCCGCTTGAGCAGGACGACCCGAGGCACGGCCCCGCAGACACACGGCCCACCCAGCGGGCAGGTGCAACCGCCGGTAGACGCCTCGCGGAACGTGGACTTCACGATGCGGTCCTCGCCGGAGTGGTAGGCGATGGCCGCGGCCCGTCCGTCTTCGGCGAGCAGGTCGAGGGCCTGTTGCAGCGCCGAAGGGATCTGGGCCAGTTCCTCGTTGACCTCGATGCGCAGGGCCTGGAAGGTCTTTCGGGCCGGATGGCCCTTACGGCGGACGGCGGCGGGCACGGCGTCGCTGATCACCTCGGCCAGGGCACTGGTCGTGTGCAGGGGCCGGGCGGCCACGATCGCCCGGGCGATGGCCCGGGCGCGGGGCTCGTCGCCCAGGCGGGAGAGGAGCCGGGACAGGTCCGCCTCGGGCCAGGTGTTCACGATGTCGTCGGCCGTGACCGCGGCGTCGGCCGGGTCGTCGCCCTGGCCCATGCGCATGTCGAGGGGCCCGTCAGACCGGTAGCTGAAGCCGCGGTGGGCCTCGTTGACCTGTCGGGAGCTGATGCCGAAGTCGAAGAGCACGCCGCTGACCTCGGTCACGCCGAGGCCCTCGACCACCTCGCCGAGCTGGTCGAAGCGCGCCTGGCGGACACTCACCCGGTCCCCGAAGGGCGCCAAGCGGTCGGTGGATGCGGCGATGGCGTCGGGGTCCCGGTCGATGCCGACCAGGGAGAGGGCCGGATTGGCCTGCAGGACGGCGGCGGCGTGGCCGCCGTCACCGAGGGTGGCGTCCACGTGGACGCCGGCCGGGGCGGCTGCGAAGACGTCGACCACGCGAGCGACCATGACGGGCTCGTGGACGGGGGTGAGGTCGCGGGGTGCCGTCACCGACCACGCTCCGTCCGCTGATCGGCTGCCCCCCGGCCGGCGGGTGCTCGACGGGAGGGGTTCCCGTTCGGGCTGCTGGGGAAGCGGGCGGAGTAGGGATCTTCCGTCCCACCAGCCGGGAGGCAGCGGATCAGCGGACGTGAGCGGGTCGAGGGCGTCGTTGCCCTGGGTGTACGGCAGGGGGACATCACAGACCCCCGTCTCGCATGGCGTCCTTGAGGGCGTCGTTGCCCTCGTCGGACAGACGGCTCCACATGGCGGGAGCCCAGATCTCGATCCGGTCGAAGGCGCCGTTCACGACGACCTCCGTCCCGGCGCCACTGCCGATGCCGGCCTTGTCCAGGAAATCGGCCGGAAGGGTGATGCGGCCTTGGGCGTCGGCCCGGATGCGATCGGTGTCAGAGGCGAGCTTGCGGAGGACCACCTTGGGGACCTCGCCCCGGGCCTTGACCCGGTCGCGGAGGTCATCGGCGAACTCGCGGTAGCCGTCCTCGGTGAAGATGGCAAGGCAGTCGTCGGCGACGGTGATGTAGCCGAGCCCGTCGAACTCGTCGCGGAGCACGGCCGACAGGACGATGCGTCCCTTGTCATCGAGCTTGCGCTTCGACTTGCCGACGAACACGGGCCGTTGCCTCGGGTGGTGGTGTGCTGCATGGGTCCTCCGACGCCATGGCCCCCCTGTAGGGACGCACTACCACTATCGGTCCCTCTACCTCCAAAGTCAAGCCACTTCTACTCCAAATATCCTCCACTTCTTCTCCCCCGCGACACCCCTCTGGTCCACAACCGCTCCGCGGGGGATCCCGACCCCGACCGGTCAGCTCGCCAAGGCGGACACGAACGCGGAGACGACGGCCTCACCTTCGATGTCGAGGCCCCTGGCCAGGGCCGGCAGGTCCCGCTGAGCCGCCGCCCGCTCGGCGGTGGCCACGACGGCCTCGATCAACCGCTCTGGTTCCCAGCGGCGGAGTACGGCGCACTGGAAGCGGGCGCCGGCCCGAGTGCGGCGTTGGGCGAGGCCGACGACCTTGGCCCCCTCCACGAACACCTCGCCGGGGCCGCGGCCGGCGAAGCACACCGTCCTCCCCCACCGACCGGGCTCGAACGGTCCGCGGTGGACCGCGCCGTCGAGGCCCAGGGCGGCCAGCGCCGCGGCCCAGGCCTCGCCGAGCCAGAGGAAGGAACGGCCGACGTCGTCGGACCAGCGGGGGTCGCCGGCGGGAAGGTCGACGTCGACCCACACCGGGTCATCCGGCGTCACCAGCACCGCGCCACCGCCGGAGCGGCGCCGCACCACATCCAGCCCCATCGCCTCGTTCTCGGGCATCGCCTGGGTCGAGCCCAGCACGACCGCCGATGTCGTCGGCACCAGCACGTCGATGCGCCGGGCGATCAACGCAGGCAGGGCCCGCCCGTGGAGATCGGCCGGGTGGCCCTCGAGTCGCCCCACCGCCCACGGGGCGGGGTCAGGCGGCGTCGACGTAGGGCATCCAGGGCTCGGGGATCGAGCCCACGGCGACCAGGAGCCAGCTCAGCCGCCGTGGGGCACGGGGTGCCCGCCGCAGCCGCATGCCCGAGTCCTCGAGCATGCGGTCCCGCTTGGCGACGTTGCAGGGCCGACAGGCGGCGACCACGTTCTCCCACACGTGCTCGCCGCCCCGACTGCGGGGGACGATGTGGTCGAGGCTGTCGGCGGGACGGCCGCAGTACTGGCACGAGTGGTCGTCCCGAGCGAAGACGGCTCGCCGGTTGAGGGAGGCACGACGTTCGAAGGGCACCCGCACGAAGTAGCGGAGGCGGACGACCGAGGGCACGGGCACCTCGATCTCGGCGGCGTGCAGGACGGCCCCGGTGTCCGCCACCACCTCGGCCTTGTCGGTGAGGACCAGGACGGCGGCGCGACGGTCCGAGACGACCGAGAGCGGCTCGTAGCTCGCGTTCAGTACCAGGGCCCGAGACACGCCCCGACCCTAGTTCCGCGTCCGACCCCGATCGGAGCGTTCTGACCGCCTCTACGGGGCGGTGGTTGCCGTCGCTCCGTGCCGCCCCCTACCCTGCCCCGACTTTCCGACCACGGGGGACGGTTGACACAGATGGCGGCCACCCAGAAGAAGACCGGTGCCACGGCTCGTACGAGCACTGCGAAGAAGTCCGCAGCGGCAGCCGCGAAGAAGCCTGCCGCGAAGGCGACCACCGCGGCCAAGAAGCCGGCGGCAGCCGGCAAGCCCGCAGCCAAGGCCGCGGCGAAGCCGGTGCCCAAGAAGCCCGCGGCGAAGGCCCCGGCGAAGAAGCCGGCGGCCAAGAAGTCGCCGTTCACGCCGGCGTTCATCGCCAAGCAGAAGGCCCTCCTCGAGGAGGAGCGGGCCAAGTTCCTGCGCCAGGCCATCGACAAGCAGCAGGAGGCCGACCAGCTCGTGGCCGACCGGGACCCGGGTGACGTGCAGTTCGACGAGGAATCCGGCGAGGGCGACAGCATCGCCGTGGAGCGTTCCCTCGACCTGGCCCTGTCGGCCCAGGCCCAGGACGCCGTCCAGCAGATCGACGACGCCCTGGCCCGCATCGAGAACGGCACCTACGGGATCAGCATCATCTCGGGCGAGCCCATCCCCAAGGCCCGTCTGGAGTTCATCCCCTGGGCCGCGGAGCGGGTCGAGGAGAAGGTCGCCAAACTCGGCAGCTGAGCCCCCGGCCAGCCTTAGGCTGGCGGCTCCCCCTGAGCACAGAGGCCGCGAGTGACCGACAACGCCGAGACATCGGGTCCGTACCCGGACGTCACGCCCAACGCCGACTACCCCGCCGTCGAGCGCGGGGTGCTGGAGCGCTGGGCGGCCGACCACACCTTCGAGCGCTCGGTTCAGCAGCGCCCGGCCGACGACGAGTACGTCTTCTACGACGGCCCCCCGTTCGCCAACGGCCTTCCCCACTACGGCCACTTCCTGACCGGCTACGTGAAGGACGTCGTCCCCCGATACCAGACCATGCGGGGCCACCGGGTCGACCGGCGCTTCGGCTGGGACTGCCACGGCCTGCCCGCCGAGATCGAGGCCGAGCGTCAGCTGGGGGTGTCCGGTCGCCGCCAGATCCAGGAGTACGGCATCGAGCGCTTCAACGACCACTGCCGGACGTCGGTGCAGCAGTACACGGCGGACTGGGAGCAGTACGTCACCCGGATGGCCCGCTGGGTCGACTTCGAGAACGACTACAAGACGATGGACGTCTCCTACATGGAGAGCGTCATCTGGGCGTTCAAGCGGCTGTGGGACAAGGGCCTCGTCTACAAGGCGTACCGGGTCATGCCGTATTCGTGGGGCGCGGAGACGCCACTGTCGAACTTCGAGATCCGCCTCGACGACGCCACGCGGCCCCGACAGGACCCGGCCCTCACCGTCGCCGTCCGCCTCCTGCCCGTCGACGGCGACCCGGGGCCGCTGTCGATACTCATCTGGACCACCACGCCCTGGACGCTGCCGTCCAACCTGGCCGTCGCCGTCGGCGGGGACATCACCTACGTCGTGCTGAAGGACCCCGACTCCGAGGAGCACTACGTCCTGGGCGAGGCCACTCTCGACAAGTACGAGGGCCAGGTCGGCGGCTACGAGCGAGTGGCCACCCTCACCGGCCAGGCCCTGGCCGAGCGTCGCTACGAGCCGATCTTCCAGTACTTCGCCGACCACGCGAACAGCTTCCGGGTCCTCATCGGCGACTACGTCGACACCGAGGAGGGCACCGGAGTCGTCCACCTGGCCCCCGGCTTCGGTGAGGAGGACCAGCGGGTCTGCGAGGCGGCCGGCATCGAGCTGGTCGTGCCCGTGGACGATGCCGGTCGCTTCACCGCCGAGATCCCCGACTGGGAGGGCGAGAACGTCTTCGACGCCAATCCCGAGGTCATCAAGGCCCTGAAGGAGAAGGGCGTCGTGGTCCGCCACGACACCTACGAGCACAACTACCCGCACTGCTGGCGGACCGACACGCCGATCATCTACAAGGCCGTCGACTCCTGGTTCGTGGAAGTGACCGCGTTCCGCGACCGTCTGGTCGAGCTGAACCAGGAGATCAACTGGATCCCCGACCACGTCAGGGACGGGGCCTTCGGCCGCTGGTTGGAGGGGGCCCGGGACTGGTCCATCAGCCGCAACCGCTTCTGGGGCTCGCCCATCCCGGTGTGGCAGAGCGACGACCCGGCCTACCCCCGCACGGACGTCTACGGGAGCCTCGACGAGATCGAGGCCGACTTCGGTGTCCGCCCTGACGACCTGCACCGGCCCACCGTCGACGACCTGGTCCGGCCCAACCCCGACGACCCGACCGGGAAGTCGATGATGCGCCGCGTCCCCGAGGTCCTGGACTGCTGGTTCGACTCGGGCTCCATGCCTTACGCCCAGGTTCACTACCCCTTCGAGAACCAGGCGTGGTTCGAAGACCACTTCCCCGCCGACTTCATCGTGGAGTACATCGCCCAGACCCGGGGCTGGTTCTACACACTGCATGTGTTGTCGACGGCGCTGTTCGACCGGCCGCCGTTCCAGAACGTGATCTGCCACGGGATCCTGCTGGCCGAGGACGGCCGCAAGATCTCCAAGCGTCTGCGCAACTACCCCGAGCCCGACCTGGTGTTCAACACCCACGGGGCCGACGCCCTGCGCTGGTACTTCATGTCCTCGCCGATCCTGCGGGGACTCGACCTGCAGATCGACAAGGAGGGCGCCAAGATCGCCGAAGTGGTGCGCACGGTGCTGCACCCCCTCTGGTCGGCGTACCACTTCTTCACCCTCTACGCGAACGTCGACGGTCACCGGGCGTCCTTCCGGACCGACGCCACTGACACCCTGGACCGGTACATCCTGGCCAAGACCCACGACCTGGTCGCCCGCACCACCGAGGCCATGGACGCCTACGACATCGCCGGGGCCTGCGCCGAGGTCCAGGCCTTCAGCGAGGTGCTGAACAACTGGTACATCCGCCGGAGCCGGGGCCGGTTCTGGGCCGCGTCCTCCGACGCCACGGCAGCCGACAAGGCCGACGCCTACGACACGCTCTTCACCGTGCTGGTCACCCTCTGCCGGGTGGCCGCTCCCCTGCTGCCCCTGATCAGCGACGAGATCCACCGGGGCCTGGTCGGCGGCGACAGCGTCCACCTGGACGACTGGCCGTCGGTCGACGACTTCCCCGCCGACGACGAGCTGGTGGCGGCCATGGACCGGGTGCGCCAGGTCGCCTCCACCACGCTGTCGCTCCGGGACGCCGAGCGGCTGCGGGTCCGCCTGCCGTTGCCGAAGCTGACCGTGGCCGGCCCCGGCGCCGCCGAGCTCGAGGGCTTCCTCGACCTGTTGGGCGACGAGGTGAACGTGAAGGAGGTCGTGCTCGAGGACGACCCCTCGACGCTGGCCACGTTCCGTCTGAAGCCGAACGGCAAGGTGCTGGGCCCCCTCCTCGGCGGGGCTGTCCAGGCGGTCATGAAGGCGGCGCGTGACGGCGAATGGGCATCAGGGGACGACGGCACCGTCGTGGTCGCCGGCCACACGCTGGCGCCCGGCCAGTTCGAGCTGGCGGTCGAAGCGGGTGAGTCCGGGGCCACGGCCGCGTTGCCTGGAAACGACACGGTCATCCAGCTCGACACCGAGCTGACCGACGACCTCCGGGCCGAGGGAATGGCCCGGGACCTGGCCCGTCTCGTCCAGCAGGCCCGCAAGGACCGCGGCCTCGCCGTGACCGACCGCATCACCCTGTCGGTCCGGCTCCCGGAGCCCGTGGCGTCCGCCCTGCGTCAGTTCGAGGCGGAGGTCACCGCCCAGGTCCTGGCGTCGTCGGTGACCTACGACCCGACGGGTGACCTGGGGCACGCCGGTGAGGTGGACGGCCACGCGGTGACCTTCGATCTCTCTGTGGCCTGAGCTCTCGGCGGTAGCAAGGGGCCCCGCCCGGGTCGGCCGCCAAGGGTGATGCCGGGGCCATGTCGACGGTTCCTGCGGCCACGCTGGCGGCATTCGGAGCCGCCGACGAACCCGTCCCCCTCGGCGGCGGCTCAGGATCGACCTTCCGGGCCGGCGACCTCGTGGACGCCGTGCTCTGGCACGGTGCCGGACGGGATCTGGTCTGCACGTTCACCTACGACCAGGCGGCCGACCTTTGCTCCGGCGAGCCCTCCTGTTCAAACTGGCGGCGGAGGCCTTCGCCCCGGCCCACCGCGTCGGCATCGCCCGCTATCGCCGGGCCATGACCACGCTGGACTGAGACCGGCGAGGCTCCGAAAAGAGGCCGGGACTTACTTGTCCCCGTCACCCCCGCGGCTACAATCGAACTGATGTTCCCATCGGATCGAGCTCGCGAGGGCACCGTCCTCCACCGTGACGAGAAGCTCCTCGTCGAGGATCCGGGCGCGCTGGGCGACCGGGCCCGCGGGCTGCAGGCCCGGCGGGATCGGCTCGATGCCGAAGAGGTCGAGTTGTTGATCGAGGTCGAGGTGTTGCGGGCGCGGGGCCGGGACTACTTCCGGGACACCGCGGCCTGGCTGCGCCAGAACACCGGTATCGCCCGCGCCACCGCCCGGACCCGAGCCCACGTCGCCCGCCAGTTGGCGGTGCTACCGGGAGCGCGGGTGGCGTGGGCGGAGGGCCGGATCGGCTTCGATCACGCCCGGGTCCTGGCCGACCACGCCGACAGCCCCCATCGCGACAACCTCCTGGATCAACAGGCCGAGATCGTGGGCTGGGCCGTTGCCCTCGATGCCGAGGCGTTTCGGGACCGGATGACCGACTGGGCCCGCGACCTCGATGAGGCCCGCGACAAGGGCCTGTCCCCCGTGGAACGGCAGCGCCGCCGGCGCACGGTGACCCGCTCGCGGACCAAGGCCGGGCTGCGCCGGACGGTGCTGGAGCTCGATGAGGAGTCCGACGCCGCCTTCTACGGGGCCCTCCGGGACGCCGCCGCCGAGATGCAACGGGCCGACCGCAAGGCCAAGCTGCCCCTCGACCGGCAACGCAGCTTCCGTCAGGTCCTGGCTGACGCCGCGGTGGAGGTGGCCCGCCGGTCCCGGGGCGCCGACGTGGTCACCAAGCATCGGGCCCGCCCCGTCATCCTGGCCCTCACCGAGATGTCGGTGCTGTGGGACCAGCTCAAGATCCGCGGCTGGTGTCAGCTCGATGACGGGACCCGGCTCACCGCCAACCAGGTCCGGCGCCTGGCCTGCGAGGCCGACATCCTGCCCATGGTCCTCGACGACCACGGCGTCGCCCTCGACGTCGGCCGCACCGTCCGCCTCGCCACCTACCGCCAGCGTCTCGCCCTCCGGGCGATGCACCCGACCTGCGCGGCGGAGAGCTGTGACGTGGACTTCGACT
>DATDAH010000143.1:0-3827 GCA_036525535.1 Acidimicrobiales bacterium | reverse complement strand
CCGTCGCCCCGCCCCCGCTCCCGCCCGTCCCCCGCTGTTCACCTTCCGTTCACCCATTGGTCAGGAGACCGCAGCCCCCGTGTCATGGCCCCTTCGTAGCTTCGGGATCGTCCCATGCGAGCTCCCGCCGCCCCCCTCCGAGCGATGGCACCGATCGTGCTGACCGCCGCGGTCCTGACCGCCTGCGGCGGCGGTGACCAGAGCGCCGTGGCCCTGCCCGGCTGTCTCGACCTCGGCGCCGTCTACGCCCTGACCGGCCCCGAGTCGATCGGTGCGTACTCCTGGTCCGATGCGACGGCGCTGGCCGACGAGCTGCAGTCACCCGTCGCCGCCGAGTTCCCACACGCGCCGCTGACCATCTTCGGGCCCGGTGAGGAATCGGGGACGTTCGACAGCTTCACGGAGCTGGCCATCGCAGGCCTCGCTGAGGAGCGGGGCGTCGCCGAGGACCTGGCCCTGCCCCGGCCCGACTACATCTCGTCGCCCAACGACAACGTCATCATCGACGGCGTGTCGGGTACCCCTGGCTCCTTCGGCTGGGTCGGTCACGCCTACGCCCAGCACAACGAGTCCGTCATCCGCACGTTAGCCGTCGCCGGAGAGGACGGCCGCTGCGTCGCCCCGACCGACGACGCCATCGCGTCGGGCGAGTACCCCCTCTCCCGCTCGCTGTACGTCTACGTCAACCTCGACCGCGCCGCCGAGGACGAGGCCGTGACCTCGTTCGTCGACGGCTACCTCGGCGACGACGGATCGGCCGCGGTCAGCGAGGCCGGCTACGTCGCCCTGGACGACGAGGCCTGGTCCCAGACCCAACGGGCCTGGTCCGAGTCCGGGGGATCTCCGGGCTCGCCGGCCACAGGCGTCGAGGGCGACGTCATCGTCTCCGGCTCGTCCACGGTCGAGCCGATCAGTTCGCTGGTCGCCGAGGCGTTCAGCGCCGCCAACCCGTCGGCCGCCGTGTCGGTCGACGGCCCCGGCACCGGTGACGGTTTCGAGTTGTTCTGCTCCGGGGAGACCGACGTCTCCGACGCCTCACGCCCGATCGAAGCGGCGGAGGCCGACGCCTGTGCCGACGCCGGCGTGCGTTATGTCGAGTTGAAGATCGGCATCGACGGACTGAGCCTGATCACGAGGAGAGACGAACATGGCTGACATCGCTCTCACGGCCGGTGACCTGCAGGTCAGCAGCCGCCGGAAGCGCAAGGAGGCCGCCGTCCACTGGGCCCTCTTCGCCGCCGCCGTCCTCTCGGTGGTCATCACCGTGCTCATCGTGCTGTCCCTGGTGAGCGAGGCCTGGAGCTTTGTCACCGGTGAAGACTTCGAGTGGAGCAGCCTGACCGACATCGGCTGGTTCCCCCGCCGGGGCTTCTATGACATCGGCACGCTGGTCGTCGGCTCGGTCATCGTGACGATGATCGCCATGGTCGTCGCCTGGCCCCTCGGGGTCGGTTCGGCCATCTACCTCTCGGAGTACGCGAAGCCCCGGGTCCGCCGACTGCTGAAGCCGATCCTGGAGATCCTGGCCGGCATCCCCAGCATCGTGCTCGGATTCTTCGCCCTCACCATCATTTCGCCCGAATTCGTGCAGAAGGTCTTCACCGACTCCCCGCAGTTCAACCTGCTGGCCGCCGGCCTCGGTGTCGGGATCCTGACCATTCCCCTCGTGGCGTCCATCTCCGAGGACGCCCTGCGGTCGGTCCCCAACTCGCTGCGGGAGGCCTCCGAGGGCCTCGGGGCCCGGAAGATGACCACGACCATCCAGGTCGTCATTCCCGCGGCGGTGTCCGGCCTGGTCGCCGCGCTGATCATCGGCGTGTCCCGGGCCATCGGCGAGACGATGGTCGTGACCGTCGCCGCCGGGGCCAGCGGCGGCTCGCTGTTCAACACCGACCCCACCCAGCCGGGCCAGACCATGACGGCGGCGATGGCGTCTCTGGCGACGGGCACGGATCAGGTGCGCGGCGCGAGCGGGGCGTTCCAGAGCCTGTTCTTCGTCGGGCTGTTGCTCTTCGTGATCACCCTGACCCTGAACATCATCTCCGAGCGCTTCGTCGCCCGGGTCCGTCAGCGCTACTAGGAGCCGACGATGTCCATCCTGACCCAACCCGCGGACACGGCCCCGCTGACCCGAGCCGCCGTCTCCGAACGGCTCAAGGGCACCAAGGTCGACGTCCCCAACACGCTCTACAAGTGGGCCATGTTCGCCTCGCTGGGCGTCACCCTCGCCGTGCTGGTGCTCCTGGTCGGCTCGGTGTTCGGGGCCGGCATCGAGGTGCTCCTCGACCGGGGCCTCGAGTTCCTGACGGTCGGCAACTCCAGTGACCCGGCCGAGGCGGGCATGTGGCAGGCCATCTTCGGCTCGGCGTTGATCGCTCTGTTCGTGGTCGGCCTCGCCTTCCCCCTCGGCATCGCGGCCGCGGTGTACCTCGAGGAGTACTCGTCGGAGAACTGGCTGACCCGACTGATCAGCGTCAACATCCGCAACCTGGCCGGCGTGCCGTCCATCGTCTACGGCCTCCTCGGCTTGTCGATCTTCGTGAAGGCCATCAACGGGGTCAGCGGGGGGCGTTCGATCATCGCCGGGGGCCTGACGCTGGCGGTGTTGGTCCTCCCGATCGTGATCATCACCTCAGCGGAGGCCCTGCGGGCGGTGCCGGTGAGCATCCGGGAGGCGGGCTTCGGGGTGGGCGCCGCTCGCTGGGAGGTCATCCGGGCCCACGTGCTGCCCTACGCCGCCCCGGGGATCCTCACCGGCACGGTCCTGTCGCTGGCTCGGGCCTTGGGCGAAGCCGCCCCCCTGATCCTGGTCGGGGCCTCGGTCGGCTTCTTCAGCAGCGCTGACGGCACCAGCTTCGTGGATCGCATCCAGGGAACGTTCACGGCCATGCCGAACCTCACCTACGGCTGGGCCCGCCAGCCCGGCGAGGACTGGAAGGCCAACACCAGCGCCGCCATCCTCGTGATGCTCGTGGTCATCTTCAGCTTCAACGCCGTGGCGATCCTGCTGCGGAACCGCTTCGATCGGAAAAGGGACTACTGATGTCGCCCGACCCCACCACCGTCACCGGAACGGAGACCAACGTGATCGACGAGGACGGGGAGACCCTGTTCCGAGAGCCGGAAGTGCACCTGCGGGAGGCTTCTGCCTCCTCGGAGCCGGTCGACGAGCAGACCGCGGTGTTCGACATCCGCGACCTGTCGGTCTTCTACGGTGACTTCCGGGCGGTGCGCAACGTGAACCTGGTCGTGCGCCGCCATGAGATCACCGCGTTCATCGGCCCGTCCGGCTGCGGCAAGACCACCGTGCTCCGGTGCCTCAACCGGATGAACGACCTGGTGCCCTCGGCTCGGGTCGACGGGCAGATCCTGCATCACGGTGTCGACCTCTACGACCCGGAGGTGGATGCGGTCGAGGTGCGCCGCCGGATCGGGATGGTGTTCCAGAAGCCCAATCCGTTCCCGAAGTCCATCTACGACAACATCGCCTACGGCCCTCGCATCGCGGGCAAGAAGAAGGGCGAGATGGACGACATCGTCGAGAAGTCGCTCCGTCAGGCCGCGCTCTGGGACGAGGTCAAGGACCGGCTGTCCGACAGCGCCATGGGGTTGTCGGGTGGGCAGCAGCAGCGCCTCTGCATCGCCCGCGCCGTCGCCGTCGAGCCGGAAGTGGTCCTGATGGACGAGCCCTGCTCGGCCCTGGATCCCATTGCCACGTCCCGCATCGAGGACCTGATGCAGCAGATCAAGGACGACTACACGATCGTCATCGTCACCCACAACATGCAGCAGGCGGCCCGCGTCAGCGACCAGACCGCGTTCTTCAT
>DATDAH010000142.1:0-12169 GCA_036525535.1 Acidimicrobiales bacterium | reverse complement strand
GGTTCACCCCCTCGACTCGCTCGTCGCCTGCAAGCGCCTGCTGTCGGCGACCTTTACCCCGGCGATTGCGGCGGGCCGGCAGCGGGAGAACACCGAGTTCGACGTCTTGCTCAAATCCCCCACGAGTCGTGCCGCGGTCGCCGCGTTCGTGGCCCAACGGAAGGAACGCCATGGCTGACGCCGCCGAACTCGTCGAGGACAACGACGTGATGGTGCCGATGCGCGACGGCATCCGGCTCCGCACCGACGTGTTCCGCCCCGCCACGGGCGGCCCCCACCCGGTCCTCGTCCAGCGCTACCCGTACAGCCCGCGGGACGGCTTCGGGGCGATGTTCGGGCGCATGATCGCGGCCCAGGGCTACGCGGTCGTGGTCCAGAGCTGCCGCGGCCGCTTCGGCTCCGAAGGCGACTTCTCTCCCATCCACCCTGACGTCGAGGACGGTTACGACACCGTCGAGTGGGCCGCTGCCCAACCGTGGTCGAACGGCAAGGTCGGGATGTATGGGGCGTCCTATGGCGGCATGACGCAGTGGACCGCCGCCATGGGCGGTCCGCCGCACCTCGTCTGCCTCGCGCCCTTCACGTCCACCTGGGACGCGACCGTCGGCGGATGGTTCTCCGCCCCCGGCGTCCTGACCTTGGGCCTGGCCGTCCTCTGGAGCGCCCAGATGACCGCCTTCGAGGCGGAGCGACGAGGGGTGGAGCCACCCCTGCCCGCGTTCGCCGAACTGGCGAGGCTGCAAGACGGTGGTGCTCTCGGCGATCCCGACGGCATGGCGCAGTTCATCCAGCTGACGAAGGACGGAGCGGAGACCTTGTTCGGGCGCCGCCCCCTTCGGGACATCGCCGAGTTGGCGGAGCTGGCGCCGTGGTTCCGTGACTGGTGCGACCACGAGGACCCGCGGGACCCCTATTGGCGCCAGACCAGCGCGGCTGACCACCTCGACGAGATCGACCTGCCGATCCTGCACCTCACCGGTTGGTACGACTACTTCACCAAGGGCACCCTCGACGGCTACACGAAGATGGTGCGCTACGGACGGACCGAGGAGACGCGGCGTAGCCAGCGCCTCATCGCCGGCCCGTGGAACCACAACACGATGCAGGTCCGTCCCGATGCCGACCCGGGCGTTTCGTTGTTCTTCGACTTCAGTCCGGGGACGCCCGTCATGCGGTTCTTCGCCCACCACCTCAAGGGCGAGCTGCCGGAATACGGCAACGAGCCCCCCGTCCGCATCTACGTGATGGGGGAGAACGTCTGGCGGGAGGAGGAGGAGTGGCCGCTGGACCGGACGCAGTGGACCTCCTGGTACCTCCGTGGCGCCGACGGTGAGCGCTCCCTGTCGAGCGAGGCCCCAGCTGACGAACCGCCGGACGAGTACGTCTACGACCCGGCCGATCCGGTCCCGGGCTCGATGGCGATCGGGCCGACCTATGACGACCCGGTCGACCTCGAGGCCGTGGCCGCCCGCGCTGATGTACTCGTCTACGCGACCGACCCCCTGGTCGAGGACACCGAGATCACCGGCCCCGTGACGTTCGAGCTCTGGGCCTCGTCGTCGGCGCCCAGCACCGACTTCACGGCCAAGCTCATCGAGGTCTTCCCCGACGGCCGCACCGTCCCCCTCTGTCAGGGCGTGGTGCGCACCAGCGTCGGTGTGGCTCACGCTCCGCTACCGGGCGCGGCGTACCGGTACGGGATCGATCTGGGGGTGACGAGCGTCCTCGTGAAGGCGGGCCACCGTGTTCGTCTCGACGTGTCCTCCAGCGAGTACCCGACGTACGAGCCGAACCCGAACACGGGCGGCCGCATCACGACCGATGTGGAGACGGAGCCGGCGACCCAGCACCTCTTCCACGACGTCCTCCACCCCTCCCGCTTGATCCTCCCGATCATCCCCCGCTGACCCGACCAGAAGGACAGACCATGGCCGTGACCCCTGCCGAGCTCCGCCGCCTCGCGGACGACGGCTCGACCGTCTTCGCCCCGTACGCGTCGGAGACCCCTCCGATCGCGGAACACGACTACGTGCAAGAGGAGTGGGTCGCCACCGGCGTCGAGGACGGCCACGCCTATGCCACGACGGTGCTGGTGCGGCGACCCCGCGACCGCGCCCGGTTCAGCGGCACGGTGGTCGTCGCGCCCTTGCATTTCCATGGCATCGAGCCGATCTGGATCTACACCGCCGCGTACCTCCTGCGGTCCGGGCACGCCTGGGTCGAGGTCGCTGCGCAGAAGACGACCCTCGACCTCCACGTCAAGCCGTCCAACCCCGACCGCTACGCCGACCTGGACATCGACGGCCCGGACAGCGGGGATCTCGACCTGGCCCTGCACCTCGACGACCCCGAGGCCAACAACGCGTTCTGGTCCGACCTGGTGCGCCGGAACCGAGCCACCAGCACGATCCTCGCTCAGGTCGGCGCTGCCCTACGAGGGTCGGAGGGCCCGTTCGCCGGGCTCGAGGTCCGCAGCGTCCTCCTCGCCGGCCACTCCCAGACCGGCAGCGTGACCAGCTACTTCATCGAGGACGCGCACGATCAGCAGCGCCGGGAGGGCGGGTCGGCGGTCTACGACGGCTTCTTCCCCACGGGGTTCCCCTACAAGCCGTTCCGCGACATCGGCGTTCCCGTGGTGCAGGTCATGAGCGACGGCGACGTGTCCCTTCCCGACTACTCCTTCCGCCCCGGCTACGAAGGTCGTGCCTACCGCCGTGAGGACAGCGACGAGCCCGGCGACCGGTATCGGCTGTACGAGCTCGCCGCGGTTCCGCACATGGGCACCCGGTACGCGCCCTTCGATGACCTCGCGCTGTGGCAGGCCCAGCACGGTGAGGATGCGGCGGGGGACGGTGCCGTCTTCGGCTCGCGCATGAACAGCCTGCCCCACTTCGAGCTCTTCTCGGTCTGCCTCGACCACCTGGTGCGGTGGGTGGAGGAGGGGACCATCCCACCCCGGGCCGAGCGGCTCGAGATCGGCCCCGACGGGCTGTTCACCAAGGACGAGCACGGGAACACCCGTGCCGGCGTGCGCTGCGTGCAGCTTGACGTGCCGCACGCGACCTTCCACGCCAACCTGCTCAGGGCCGACGGCACCCCGACCTGGCTCACCGTCGGCTGCGAGGAGCCGTTCGCCGCCGAGCAGCTGCGGGCGCTGTACGGCGACAAGGCGGGGTACCTCGCGCGCTTCAACCACCGGCTGGACGAGCTCGTCACCGAGGGCTGGCTTCTTCCGGACGACGCCGCGGAGATGAGGCGAGAGGCCGAGAAGCTCGACTTCTGATGGACGTCGACGACCTCCTCGGGCAGATGACGCTCGAGGAGAAGGCCGCCCAGTTGACGGGCGTCTGGTACGCCGACCTGCTCGTGGAGGGCCAGCTCGACGACGAGCGGATGACGCAGCACCTGTCGCACGGCATCGGCCAGATCACGCGCATCGCGGGCACGGGGTTCGATCCGGTTCCCGCGGCCGAGGCCATCGACCGGATCCAGCGCTTCCTCGAGGACCGGACCCGACTGGGCATCCCGGCGCTGGCCCACGAGGAAGCCCTCTCGGGGCTGATGGCCCCCGGTGCCACGAACTTCCCCCAGGCCATCGGCCTCGCGTCGACCTGGGACCCGGTGCTGGTGGAGGAGGTCGCGGTCGCCATCGGGCGGCAAGTCCGCGCCGTCGGTGCCCGCCTCGCGCTCTCGCCCGTCCTCGACATCGCCCGCGACCCGCGGTGGGGGCGTCTCGAGGAGACCTACGGGGAGGACCCCGAACTGGTGAGCCGCATGGGCGTCGCCTACGTGCGCGGCGTGCAGAGCCAGGGGGTCGACTGCTGTGGCAAGCACTTCCTGGGCCACGCCAGCACGCTGGGCGGCCTGAACCACGGCCAGGTCGTGCTCGGGCCGCGGCGCCTGCGTGATGTCGAGGCGGTCCCGTTTCGTGCCGCCATCCACGAGGCCGGACTGGCCACGGTCATGAACGCGTACAACGACCTCGACGGCCTGCCCATCGTGGGGTCGCCGGAGATCATGACCGACCTCCTCCGCGGCGAGCTGGGCTTTCAGGGCTGCGTCGTCGCCGACTACTACTCGATCGACGACCTCGACGGGCTCCACCACATCGTCACCGACCGCGAGGAGGCGGCCGGGATGGCGCTGACAGCGGGCATCGACGTGGAGCTCCCGTCAGCCGTGTACTACGCCACGCTCGCCGACCAGGTGCGGTCCGGACGGCTGGACGAGGCGGTCGTCGACCAAGCGTGCCGTCGGGTCCTCGAGGAGAAGTTGGCGCTCGGGCTGTTCGACGAGCGGTACGTCGGCACCGAGGCCGCCGAGGGCATCGAGACCGCCGAGGACGTCGCCCTGGCCCGTCGGGCCTCCGCCCGGTCGATCGTGCTGCTGACCAACGACGGCACCTTGCCCCTCGCGCCGGGAGCGCGCGTCGCGGTGCTCGGGCCGTCGGCCACGGACACCCGCCGGCTCTACGGCGACTACTCCTACCCCGGCCGGTCCATCCACCTCGCGGTCGACCAGGTCGTCGCGGACGTGGTCGCCCCGAACGACCTCCGCCGGATCGCCCGGCGGGTGCCGGCACCCCGTGAGGCACTGGCTGAGCGCTACGAGGTCGTGGACGACCTCGACGGCGCCGACGTGGCCGTCGTCGTCGTCGGGGGCCAGAGCGGCATGTCGGAGGAGGACACCTCCGGGGAGTTCCGCGACGCCAGCGACCTCCGCCTGCCGCCCGAGCAGCTGGACCTCATCGCGACGACCGCGGCCTCGGGTGTGCCGACGGTCGTCGTCGTGGTCGGCGGGCGAGCTCATTCCCTCGCCGAGGTCGTGCCCCACGCCGCAGCCCTGGTGATGGCGTGGCTCCCGGGCGACGAGGGGGGACGGGGCCTCGTCGACGTGCTCTCCGGCGACGTCGACGCCGGCGGTCGGCTCCCCGTGTCCCTGCTGCACCGCGTCGGCCAGGTCGGGGGCTACCCCGGGCACCACCACGGCGGCGGACGAAGCCTGATGTACGGGGACTACGCCGACGGGCCGGTGGCCCCCCTGTTCCCGTTCGGCCACGGACTCTCCTACACGAGCTGGTCCTACGACGATGTCGCGGTGGCCGCCGGGTCGACCACGGGCCAGACGGTGATCGACGTGGCGCTCACCAACACCGGCGATCGGGAGGGCGAGGAGGTCATTCAGGTCTTCGCCCGTGACGAGCTGGCCTCCGTCGGTGTCCCGGCCCGGCGCCTGGTGGCGTTCCACCGGGTGGGAGCTGAGGCGGGGGAGACCGCGCGCGTTCATTTCACGATCCCGGCGACGAGTCTCGGCTTCCACGGCGTAGATCTCCGGTTCCGGGTCGAGCCCGGCGACGTCACCTTCCTCGTCGGCCCCACCGCCACCACGGTGACGGTGACCGGCGATGTCGAACACCCCGACCCCAACGCGCCGCGGCCCTTCACCGTCGACGTCACCAGCGCCTGAAAGAGTCGGTCAGGACGCCAGCTCGCGGCGGCGCTGGTCCCGGAGCACGAAGCGCTGGACCTTGCCGCTGGGTGTCTTCGGCATCTCGTCGATGAAGATCACGTTGCGGGGATAGGCGTGGGCGGCCAGCCCCGTCTTGACCAGCTGCTGGAGCTCGGCGACGAGCTCGGGGCTGCCGGTGTGGCCCGCGTTGAGCACGACGTGCGCCTCCAGCACCTCGCCCCGGATCTCGTCGGGCACGGCGATGGCCGCCGACTCCAGCACGGAGGGGTGGCCGTTGAGCACGGACTCGACCTCGAACGGGCCGATGCGGTAGCCCGCCATGATGATGATGTCGTCGTCCCGCGCCGTGAAGTGGATGTCGCCGTCCTCGTCGACGTAGGCCGTGTCCCCCGTGAGGTACCAGCGGCGGTCCTCGCTGAACTTGGCGGCGGTGGCCTCTGGCGCGTCCTCGTAGTGGTGGAACCAGGCCAAGGGGCTGGCGGTCATGTCGGCGGCGATGCGTCCGACGACACCGGGCTCCGCGGGCTCATCCCGGTCCGTCTCGAGCACGTGGATCGACCAGCCCGGCATCGGCCGGCCCATGCTCCCGGGCTTCAGCGGCTGGGCGACCTCGGGGTGGTGGTGGTTGTTGACCAGCATCCCGGCCTCGGTCTGGCCGTAGTGGTCGTGCACGGTGACCCCGAGGGCGCCGGTCGCCCATTCGTTGACGTCCGGGGTGAGCGGCTCGCCGGCGCTCGACGCGCGGCGCAGCGCCAGCTCGGGCACGTCGTCCGACGCAGCCCGTAGGGAGCGGTAGACGGTGGGGGCGGCGGCGAAGTTCGTCACCCGGTGGTCGGCGAGCACCGCCCAGGCGACGGCGGGGGAGAAGGGAGCGTCCAGGAGCAGGGCGCAGGCGCCGAGGGCGAGGGGGCCGACGATGGCGTAGTAGAGGCCGTAGGCCCAGCCCGGATCGGCCCCGCACCAGAAGACGTCGTCCTTGCGCACGTCGAACCCGTACTCCATGTACGCCTGGATGGCGGCGAGGGCGAAGGCGGGCACGACGACGCCCTTCGGGGTACCGGTCGTCCCCGACGTGAAGATGTGGATCATGGGGGCGTCGCGCCCGAGGGCGGCCGCCGGGAAGCCCGCCTCCTGGGCGTCCACGAGGTCCTGGAGCAGGAGGTCGCCCTCTCGTCGTTCGGCGCCGGGGCCGGCGACGACGACCGTCCAGTCGGCATCCTCCCGGATGTCGGCGCCGGGGTCGAGCTTGTCCCGCTGCCCGTCGTCGCACACCACGGCCTTGGTGTGGCTGGCTTCGAGCCGGAAGGCGATCGCGGGTGGGGCGAAGGCCGTGAAGAGCGGGACGTGGACCGCCCCGAGGCGCCAGATGGCGACCACCGTCGTCACGTAGTCCACGCTCTTGCCCATCAGGGTGGCGATCCGGTCGCCGGGGCCGATCCCGAGCCCGGCGAAGGCCGCCGCCAGTCGCTCGGAGGATTCGCGGAGCTGTCCGTAGGTCAGCGTCACGGCGTGGCGGTCGGCCTCCACAACGGTGAACGCCGGCGCGTCCGCCGGATGTCGGTCGCAGAGCACGTGGGCGAGGCCCAGGTCCTCCCCGCCGTACTCGGCCACCAGCTCGTCGATGCTTGCGGTCATGTCGTGCCTCCTGCGCCCGCTAAACGGGTGTTTAGCGCCCGGGCTGCCTGCCCGTCCAATGGTGCCACTAGAACGGCGTGCTGCTAGAGTGATAATCTCGTTCTCATGAGCGTCACGACCCAACAGATCACTCCCGAGATCGGCCTCGAGGTGACCGGCCTGGCCGGTCATGAGCTGGTCGACCCCGCCCGGGCGGCGGAGTGCCAAGCCGCCCTGGACGCCCACGGGGTGGTCGTCTACCGGGAGGCTGGCATCGGCGACACCGACCTCCTGGCCTTCACCGAGATGCTCGGCACCGTCGTCATCCCGAAGATGGGTGGGCTGGAGGAGCACCCCGGGGTCGACGTCATCAGCCTCGATCCGGCCGAGAGCTCCCTCGCCAAGTACCGCCGGAGCACGATCTTCTGGCACCTCGACGGCACGACCGACGAGCTCCCGCAGAAGGCGACGCTGCTCACCGCCCTGGTGGTCGCCGACGAGGGCGGTGACACCGAGTTCGCGCACACGTACGCCGCTTACGCCGCCCTCCCCGAGGACGAGAAGGCCCGGCTCGCCGACCTCCGGGTCGAGCACAGCCTCGCCGCCGCCCAGCTCATGTTCACGCCCGAGCCGACGGAGAAGCAGCGGGCGGCCTGGGACCAGGTGCCGAGCCGGGTGCACCCCCTGGTTTGGCGCCGCCGGGACGGCCGCCGGTCGCTCCTGATCGGATCCACGGCGGGCCGGATCGTGGACCTACCGGAGGACGAGAGCCGGGCCCTGCTCGACCACCTGCTGGAGTGGGTGACCCAGCCCCGCTTCGTCCTCCGTCACCACTGGCGCCCGGGCGATCTCGTCGTCTGGGACAACACCGGCCTGCTCCACCGGGCCATCCCCTACGAGGCCACCTCCCACCGGCTGCTGCACCGCACCACCCTCGTGGGCGAGGAAGCGATTGCCTGATCCCTTGTCCCGAGCCCACGGGCAACGAGCTCGCCCCGAACCTATGCTAAACAGATGTTCAGCATAGTCGAGCGTCTACGGTCGACTCGCCGACATCCGAACGAGGAGCAGACATGACCGACGTCTCGATGACCATTGGCGGCGAGCGCGTGGACGCGCCATCGACCTTCGGCGTCGTCAACCCCGCCACGGGTGAGATCCACGCCGAGGCCCCGGACTGCAGCAAGGAGCAGCTGGACCAGGCGTTCGACGCCGCCGCCAAGGCGTTCGTCGACTGGCGGCGGGACGAGGGAGCCCGTCGCGAAGCCCTGAAGGCGGCGTCCGCCGCGCTCGGCGCCGCCGGCGACCGGATCGGCCCGATCCTCACCGCGGAGCAGGGCAAGCCGATCGCCGCGGCGCAGATGGAGGCGATGGCCGGGGGCTACTGGTTGCGCTACTTCGCCAAGCTGGACATGCCCCGCGAGGTGATCCAGGACGACGACGCCGCGTACGCCGAGGTCGTCCGTCGCCCGATGGGGGTGGTCGCGGCCATCACGCCGTGGAACTTCCCGATCGTGCTCGCGTCCTGGAAGATCGGGCCCGCGCTGCTGGCCGGCAACACGATGGTCCTGAAGCCCTCGCCCTTCACGCCCCGCAGCACGCTGCTGATGGGCGAGATCCTCAACGAGGTCCTCCCGCCGGGAGTGCTCAACGTGGTGTCCGGTGGCGACGAGCTGGGCCAGTGGATGACCGCCCACCCGACGCCCCGCAAGGTGAGCTTCACGGGGTCGGTGGCCACCGGCAAGCACGTGAACGCCTCGGCCGCCCCCGACCTCAAGCGGGTCACCCTCGAGCTGGGGGGCAACGACCCCGCGATCCTGCTCGACGATGTCGACCCCGGCGACATCGCCGAGAAGCTGTACGCCGGCGCCTTCGACAACTGCGGGCAGGTCTGCTCGGCCATCAAGCGGGTGTACGTGCCCGAGGCCCTGCACGATGACGTGGTCGACGCCCTGTCGGCCCGGGTGGCGGCGGCCAAGGTCGGCGACGGCATGGATCCGGAGAGCGACCTCGGTCCGGTCCAGAACCTCCCGCAGTACGAGCGGGTCAGCGAGCTGGTCGCCGAAGCGATCGACGGAGGCGCATCGGCCGCGACCGGCGGTGCGCCGATCGACGGTCCCGGCTACTTCTTCCAGCCCACCGTGCTCACCGGCGCGGCCGAGGGGACCCGGATCGTGGACGAGGAGCAGTTCGGCCCGGCCCTGCCGGTGATCCCGTACCGCGACATCGACGACGTCGTGGACCGCGCCAACGCCACCACCTACGGCCTGTCCGGCTCCGTGTGGTCGCCCGACGTCGAGCGGGCCGGTGCCGTGGCCGAGCGCCTCGAGTGCGGCACGGCCTGGGTCAACGCCCACGTCGCCCTCGGCCCTCACCAGCCCTTCGGTGGCTTCAAGTGGAGCGGGCTCGGCGTCGAGAACGGCCCCTGGGGCCTGGCCGGCTTCACCGAGCTCCAGGTCCAGTACCGCGCCAAGGGCTGACGGCGACCGCAGCTATGGACCCAGCGCCGGCGACCGTCGCCGCCCGCTACGTCGGGACCCGGGTACCCCGGGTCGAGGACGAGCGCCTGCTGACCGGCCACGGGACCTTCGTCGACGACATCGCGCGGCCGGGGATGCTGCACGCCTGCTTCGTGCGCAGCCCCTTCGCCCGCGCCCGCGTCGTCGGCATCGACACGTCGTCGGCGCTCGCGCTGGACGGCGTGCACGCCGTCTTCACGGCCGAGGACCTCCATCCCGACGTCCACGATCCCTGGTACACGATCATCGGCAAGGAGATCCCCGACACGCCGCGGCCGCCGATGGCCGAGGGCGAGGTCCGCTTCGTGGGCGATCTGGTCGCGCTGGTGGTGGCCGAGGACCGCTACGTCGCCGAGGACGCGGCCGAACTGGTCGACGTCGACTACGACCCACTGCCCGACGTGTCCGACTACGTCGAGGCCCACGGGTCCGGCGAGCTCGTGCACCAGGGCTACGAGGGCAACGTCGCGGGCTACCTGCGGGGCCGCAAGCCCGAGGCGGTGGACGAGGCGTGTGCGTCGGCGGCCCTCGTCGTCACCGAGACGATCCACCAGCAGGCCTACGTGCCGGTGCCGATGGAGACCCGGGGGATCATCGTCGAGTGGTCGGGCGGGGAGCTGACGATCTGGACCGGCACCCAGGCGCCCCACGAGGTGCGGGCCTTCTGCTCCCGGCTCCTCGGGCTGGACGAGCACCGGATCCGCGTGATCATGCGCGACACCGGCGGCGGCTTCGGCCAGAAGGTCAACCCGCTCCGCGAGGACATGTGCCTGATGCTGGCGGCCCGCAAGCTGCCGGCCGCGGTGAAGTGGATCGAGGACCGACGCGAGAACCTCCTCGGTGCGGGCCAGGCCCGGCACGAGCACGGCGAGGCCAAGATGGCCTTCGCCGAGGACGGCGCCCTGCTCGCCGCGTACATCGACCACGTGCAGGACGTGGGGGCCTACCCGACCCCATGGCCCGTCGGCACGGCGGCCGCCGTCGGCATGATCTTCCCCGGCCCCTACCGGGTCCCCGCCGCGGGATGGACGACGACCTCGGTCTTCTCCAACACCGCGGGGCGCACCGCCTACCGCGGGCCCTGGCAGTTCGAATCGGTCGCCCGCGAGATGCTGCTGGACATCGCCGCCCGCCGAATGGACATCGACCCGATCGATCTCCGGCGCCGCAACCTCCTCGGGCTCGAGGACCTCCCGTACCGCAACGCCAACGGGATGACCTACGACCACATCTCGCCGAGCGAGGTCTTCGAGCTCGGCCTGGAGATGCTCGACTACGAGGCCTTCCGCCGGGAGCAGGCCGAGGCCCGGGAGGCAGGCCGGTATCTCGGGGTCGGCACCTGCAGCTACGTCGAGCCGACGACGACGGGCATGGGGTACTACGGGACCGAGGGGGCGACGATCCGGATCGAGCCCTCCGGCAAGGTGAACGTGTACGTCGCGGGGGGCTCGACCGGCAACAGCCTCGAGACCACGGCCGTGCAGCTCGCCGCCGACGCCCTCGGCGTCGACATCGAGGACGTGAACACCATCCAGGGCGACACGGCGGTCACCCCGTTCGGCCTCGGCACCGGCGGGAGCCGCAGTGGCTCGATGCTGGCGGGCGCCATCGGCGAGACGGCCGCCACCCTGCGGGAGCGCATCGTCGCCATCGCCGCCCACAAGCTCGAAGCCGCCCCTGAGGACATCGAGCTCAGTCATGGGCGGGCCACGGTCCGGGGTACACCGGCGATCGGCCTGACGATGGAGGAGATCGCCACGATCGCCTACGTCGACCTGGCGTCGTTGCCGCCCGACGTCCCGCCCGGGCTCGAGGTCAGCGGCCGGTACCGCACGCAAGCCCCCAACATCTGGGCCAACGCCACCCACGTCTGCACCTGCGAGGTCGAGATCACGACCGGCGTGGTCACCCTCCTGCGCTACATCGTGAGTGAGGACTGCGGCCCCATGATCAACCCGAGCGTGGTCGAGGGCCAGATCGCGGGCGGAACGGTGCAGGGCATCGGCGGCGCGCTCTACGAGCACCTCGTCTACGACGAGGACGGCAACCCGGTCACGACCACCTTCGTCGACTACCTGATCCCCACGATCGCCGAGGTGCCGGTCATCGAGATCGGCCACATCGAGACACCCGGTCCCGGCCCGGGCGGCTACAAGGGCGTCGGTGAAGGAGGGGCGATCGGGGCACCGCCCGCCGTCGCCAACGCCGTGGCCGACGCGCTCGCCCCGTTCGGCGTGACCATCACCCGCCTGCCCCTGACGCCGGCGGCGATCATCGAGCTCCTGGGGGACCGGGCATGACCAGCCCGGCCGACGGCGCGTGAAGATCGGACTGACCGCCGGCGCCGCGACCCTCGACAAGACCATCGCGCAGGCCCAGCAGGCCGAGGCCGACGGCTTCCACTCGCTCTGGTACGCCAGTGGCCTGCTGGGCGACCCGCTCGTGGCGATCGCCCTCGCGGGACGGGCCACGTCGACCATCGAGCTGGGCACCGCGGTCCTGCAGACCTATCCCTGCCATCCGCTGCTGCAGGCCCGTCGAGCCGCTTCCGTCGTCGAAGCGATGGG
>DATDAH010000141.1:0-10639 GCA_036525535.1 Acidimicrobiales bacterium | reverse complement strand
GGTCGTCCACCAGCGTGAAGGCGGCGAAGTCGGCCAGCTCGATGCCGTCGTCGAAGATGAGCGTGGTCTCGAGTCCGCCGTCGGTCAGGAAGACGCCCGCTTCGAGTTGCGGCAGGGCCGCGGATCCAGTGGGCATCGGGAACCTCCAGGGGTCGGTGTACCCCACCGGAAAGGTAGACGGTCCCCTCGTGCGGCCCGGGCGGTGGGAATCCTCGCAGGCTCCCGACCGTTGCACGTAGTCCATGACCTCTGGCCACACCGTCACCATCGCCCCCGGCACGAACCACGTGGAGGTCCACGTGGACGGCGAGAAGCTCGCCGAGAGCGACCGCCCGCTGCTCCTCGAGGAGACCGGCCTGCCCACCCGTTACTACCTGCCCCGGGAGGACGTGGCCCTCGAGCGCTTCCGGAAGACGTCGTTCCACACCACCTGCCCGTTCAAGGGCGCGGCCTCCTACTGGTCCATCGAGATCGGGGGCACGACCCACGACGGGATCGTGTGGAGCTACGAGGACCCGATCCCCGGCGCCGAGGCCATCACCGACCACCTGTCGTTCTACCCGGACCGGGCCGAGGTCACCGTCGACGGCGCGACCCTGACCTGATCCTCAGGGCATCTCGTCGCCCAGCTCGGCGCCGGCTTCGGAGGCGTCGGCCTCCATCAGGTCCAGCTCGGCGCCCTCGCGGGCGGTGATGGGGTCGTCGGCGGGCTCCTGGCCGAGCGTACGGACGACCTCGGCCTCGTCCGGCGAGGCGTTTGGCCCGTAGGCGGCGACGAGGGTGCCCCGGTGGCCACAGGGTCCGTTGGCGATGGCGAAGACGACGGATTCGTCGCCCGGGCTGGACGACCCCTCGAACCGCACCGTTTCGTCCACCGTCACCGTGCGGGGGTCGGCCACGGTCTCGCATTCGGGGCACCGCAGGCCCTCGGCGTCAGGCACGAAGTGGTGCACGTAGCCCGCCGCCTCCAGCCGACGCACGACCTCTTCCTCAGTGTCCATGGCCGTGATCTTCCCCGTGAGATCAGCCCTAGACGTCAGCCCGGTCCGCGGGGAGGTCGGCCATGGTCGCCGTACCCGAGCCCGCGATCCCGTCCCGGCGCAGCACGGCGCCGACGGTCCGGCCCAGGATGCGCAGGTCGAGGCGCAGAGACCGGTGATCGACGTACCAGACGTCGAGGGCGAGGCGTTCGTCCCAGTCCACGCGATTGCGCCCGTGGACCTGCGCCCAGCCGGTGATGCCGGGCCGGACCTCATGGCGTCGGTGCTCCTCGGACGTGAACCGATCGCGATACGCCACGGGCAGCGGGCGGGGGCCGACGAAGGCCATGTCACCGGCGACGACGTTCCAGAGCTCGGGGAGCTCGTCGAGGCTCGTGGCCCGTAGCCGGCGGCCGAACGGCGTGAGGCGCTCGTCGTCGGGTCGGAGCGCGCCCGTCGCCGCGTCGCGGTCGTCGGTCATGGTGCGGAACTTGCGAAGGCGGAACGGCATCTCGCCCTGCCCGAGGCGCTCCTGGGTGAACAGGACCGGACCGCCCAGCCGCCGGCGCACGAGGGCGGCCAGAACGGCCAGGATCGGCGCACAGACGACCAGCAGCGCTGCCGCCGTCGCCCGCTCGATGATCGACCTCATGGCTCCTCGGGATGGTAGAGGGCCACGGCTCAGCGGTAGGCGTTGGCCTGGATGGCGTAGAGCTCGGCGTACGGGCCGCCGCGAGCCATGAGGTCCTGGTGGGTACCGACCTCGACCAGGTGGGCGCCGTCCAGGACCACGATCAGGTCCGCCATGCGCACCGTGCTGAAGCGGTGGGACACCAGGACCGTGATGCGGCCGTCGGCTCCGCGGTCGCGGGCGCTGGCCGCGTAGCGCTCGAACAGGGCGTGCTCGGTCTCGGCGTCCAGGGCGGCCGTGGGCTCGTCCAGCACCAGCACGAGCGGGCCCTCCCGCATGAACCCACGGGCCAGGGCCAGCTTCTGCCACTGCCCGAAGGACACCTCCACCCCGTCGGGCCAGGTCTTGCCCAGCTGGGCGGAGAGGCCCCCGTCCAGCTTGGCCACGACGTCCTCGGCCCCGGCCCGGCCGACGGCGGTGAGCACGGCGGCCTCGTCGTCGACGTGGGGGACGTCGCCCAGCCCCACGGACTGGCGAGCGAGCAGCTCGAAGCGGAAGAAGTCCTGGTAGGCCCCGGCCAGGCGGTCCCGCCACTCGTCGGCCGGCATCCCGGCCAGCTCGGCCCCGTCGACCAGGATCCGCCCGCCGGTCGGCTCGTAGAACTTGGACAGGAGCTTGACCAGCGTGGACTTGCCCGCCCCGTTCTCCCCCACCACAGCGACCACGGCCCCCGCGGGGAGGGTCAGGCTGATGTCCTGGAGGACCTCCCGGGTCGTCCCGGGGTAGACGAAGCTGACGTGCTCGAAGGTGATGCCGTCATCGATCCGATCGGGCACCGGGACGTCGGCGTCCGCCTCGAGAGCGGCGGCATAGTCCTCCAGCCAGGCCAGCCGTCGGGAGCCGTCCATCCAGATGCCCCGGAGAAAGCCGATCTCGCCCACCGTGGCCGCGATGTAGGCCGACAGGCGGGAGCCGGCGGCCAGCACGAGGAGCACGTCCTGGGGCGGGGCGTCGAGCCCCGAGGAGACGTAGACGACGGCGCCCACGAAGCCGGCGCCGAAGATCGCCCAGCCCAGCGTGTGCCACACGGCTGACGCCCCTCGGGTCGTGGCCACGGGGCCGTACCAGCCCTCCCAGGCCTCCCGCCGCTCGGTCTGCAGGCGGCCGGCGATGCCGGTCACCCGGACCTCCTTGGCCGGCGCTGCGGTGGTGGCCGTGGCGAAGAGGTGCTCGGCCAGCCGCCGGGACGGGGCCCCCGCCTCCTCCACCTCCCGCTCGACGGTCGGGCGCCAGGACGACGAGGCCACGGTGGGGACGGCGAAGAGGGCGAGCAGGATCAGCACGGGGCTGACCGAGGCCAACAGCACGATCGTGATCGCGAGTCGGAGGATCCAGCCCGCGGTCGAGAAGACGGACATGTACATGTGGTCCAGGACGAAGACCTGGTCCCGCAGCACCGAGAGCCGGTCGAGGTACTCGGGCCGCTCCTGGTGGGCGATGGTGGTGACCGAGGCCTGCAGGCGGGCCACGTGGGACTCGAGGCCGATGGTGACCTTGTCCCGGAACCGGCGTTGCACCCGGGTCGAGACGGTGGTCAGGAACCAGGTCGACGCCCCGGCCGCCCCGAGGAGCAGGCACACGTTGCGCAGCTTGGTGGCATCACCGGCCAGGACGGCGTCGGCCATCGCCTTGAAGCCGATGGCCAGGAGGGCCTCGGGCAGGGCCGCCACCAGGGCCAGCACGAAGGCCACCGACATCAGGGCGGGCTCGTGCTGATAGCCGATCTTGCACAGCCGCCACATGGACGACAGTGCGGGCGGCAGGTCGGCGTCCTGCGACGACGCCTCAGCTGAGGACATCGAGGGTCACCTCCGCCTCGTCGTCGTCGACCGGCT
Source organism: Acidimicrobiales bacterium (assembly GCA_036525535.1). Lineage (GTDB taxonomy): Bacteria > Actinomycetota > Acidimicrobiia > Acidimicrobiales > DATDAH01 > DATDAH01. Next base: position 7,133 of record DATDAH010000141.1, on the reverse strand, counting down.
CGCCGGCGGCGAAGCGCTGCGCCTGGAGGTCGAACATCGTCCGGTAGCGACCCTCGGCCGCCATCAGCTCGTCGTGGGTGCCCAGCTCGATGACCCGGCCGTGCTCGAGGACACAGATCCGGTCGGCGTGGCGCACGGTCGAGAAGCGGTGCGAGACCAGGATCGTCGTGCAGTCCCGGGTGGCGGCCAGGATGCGGTCGAAGATCTCCGCCTCCCCCCGCACGTCGAGCTGGGCGGTGGGCTCGTCGAGGAGCACCAGCCCCGCCCCCTCCTCGACGGCGCAGAGGGCCCGGGCCAGCGCCACCCGCTGCCACTGCCCGCCCGACAGGTCGGTCCCGCCCGCGTAGCCCTTGGCCAGGATGGTGTCGAGGTCGGCCAGGTCGCTCGCCCCCGCCTCGGTGAGGGCAGCCAGGATGGCCTCGTCGGGCGCCCCCGCCGGCGCCACGTTGTCCCGCAGGGGCAGCTCGAAGCGGACGAAGTCCTGGAAGACGGCCGTGATCCGGGACCGCCAGCTCTCGAGGTCCAGGTCCCGGAGGTCGATCCCGTCGACCTCGATGGCGCCCTCGTCGGGGTCATAGAGGCGGCAGAGGAGCTTGGCCAGCGTGGTCTTGCCCGCGCCGTTCTGGCCCACGATGGCCAGCGAGGAGCCCGCCGGGATGGTCAGGTCGAGCCCGGCCAGGACCGGTGTGGAGGTTCCCGGGTAGGCAAAGCTGACGTGGCCGAGGTGGACCTCCTTCGCCGGCAGCGAGGCGGCATCCCGGTCACCGAGGGGCAACGCCCCCGCCGGGGCCATCGCCTTGCGCAGGCGGAGGACGGCGGCCACCGGGGCGGCGGCGCCGTCCAGGGCCCAGTTGAGGCCACCGAAGGCGATGGTCGCCGTGCCCAGGGCGGCCTGGGCGTAGGCCACCAGCCGCCCCAGCTCGAAGTCGCCCTGGTTGGCGGCGAGGGCCAGTTGCCAGAACACGAAGAGGTTGGCGGCGAGGACGATGACCAGGCTGGACAGCACGGAGCGCTCCCGCATCCGGGTCGCCTCGTACTGCAGCTCGTGGAGACGGGTGCGGCGGGCGATGAAGCGGTCGAGGGTCCAGCCCCGCAAGCCGAAGAGCCGGAGCTCCTTGGCCGCCGGCGGGTCGACCGCCAAGCGGTAGGCGTACTCGGCGTCCCGCTGGGCGCTGCGCACCTCCTCGGTGTTGCGGTCCTTCCAGACCCCGCTCTCCCGCAACAGCCAGTGGGTGGCCAGCCAGGCCCCGGCCAGCAACGGCGGGGCCCACCAGGCGAACCCGAACAGGATGGCGGCCGAGGCCAGGCCGCCGAGCATGAGGGCCAGTCCGTCGGCGATGAAGCCCAGGGAGATGCGCAGCGGCGGACCGGTCATCCCCCGGTCGAACTCGCGGGCGACCTGCAGGTCGTTGGCCAGGTCGGCGTCCTCCAGGTGGCCGATGCCCGGCGGGGCCAGGCAGGTCTCGGTCAGCTCGTCGTAGAGCCAGGCCGCCATGCGGTCGCCCAGGTCGGCGCTGACCGCGTTGTGGATCGGGTTGAGGACCTGGAGGGCGACGAAGACGGTGCCGAAGGCGGCGAGGGGGCCGGCCAGGGAGTCACCGTGCTGGACGGCGCCGATGAGATAGCCCATGGCCACGGCCATCGCCGCCGGGAGCAGGCCCCGGAGCGCCAGGAGCACCCACCACACCGTGGCCAGTCCCCGGTCAGCGGGGTACAGGCTGGCGAAGAACGTCCACTCCTGGCGGGCCCGCCAGTTCCCGTCGCCATGGGCCTTCGTCCCCATTCCGCTCAGATCACGATCTCGCTCTTGGTCCGGCCCTGGCGGGACCACCAGTTGTCGGTGCGACCGAGGCGGAAGCGCTCGGGCTTGTCCTCGTCGGCCAGCAGGTCGGTCTCCAGCCAGAGGCGCTTCAGGTGGCGGACCCGGCCGTTGGCCCGGTCGTCGGTGTAGCCCTCCCGAGCGTGGAGCACGTGGTAGTTGTTGACGAACTGCATGTCCCCGGGCTGCATCGTCATCGAGACGTGGAAGTCGGGATCCGCGCAGAGGGCATCCACGCGGTCCATCGCTTCGCGGGCCGCGGCACTGACCGGTGGGGCGTCGGCGTGGCGGCCGGCCGAGATGATGTAGGGCCGGATGTAGCGCACGAAGAGGCGGTCGGCCCGCCGGTTGAAGATCGGCATCTCGTACCAGCTCCGGGCCCCGGGGGCCTGCTCCCCCCGGAGGTCGTAGGGGAACGGGGCGTAGAGCTCGGCGGCCAGCTCAGGAGCGGTGTGGACCAGCTCGTTGTGGATGCTGACCACGTTGGCCACCAGGCTGGCCCCGCCGCTGGCGCCGGCGTCGAGGCAGAACAGGCCCACCAGGTCGGATCCGTCGGAGTGGAACGGGAAGGGCACCCCCCCGATCTCGTTGCCCCGCGCCGTGGGATCGTCCACCGCCCGGCCCTGGTCGGTGACGTCGCCCAGGAGATGGCCTTTGGCGTTCTGGGGCCAGGGATCGCCGAGATGGACGCCGATCCCCCAGTAGATGCTCGACGCCCGCTCCATGCTGTACCTCTCGACCGGCAGCCCCCGGATGAGCACGACGCCCTTGCCGTTGATGAGCTCGTCCGTGATCTCGGCCAGCACGGGGGCGAGAGTCGGCAGCGGGAAGTCGGCCCGGGTGATGTCGAGCACGTCATCGGTCGCCGCCTCGGCGTTGACGAGGGCCGCATCCAGCTCGGCCACGTGGGCCTCGGTGAGGGTGACCACGTAGTCGTCGCCGATGTCGGCGGCCCGCCACTCGCAGGCCGTCTCCAGAGGGACGAGGTCGGTGGGATCGACAGTCGTCATCAGGGGGCTCCTTGGCGCAGAGCGGGCAGGACGTCGCCGGTGACGAGGCGATCCGCCGTTCGGGCATCGTCCCGGTCGGCCCCGAAGGTGGCCCCGGTCAGGACGACGCGCTCGAAGCCCAGGTCGGCCAGCTCCTGCAGGCGGGCGACACAGCGCTCCGGGGGACCGACGACGGCGAAGCGGTCGACGAACTCGGGGGCCAGCGGATCGGTGTGGTCGGCCCGGTTGTTCAGGTGTTGATTGCTGTCGTAGCGCCGCCCCACCTCAGCCACGATTGCCTGGTCGCCCTCGTCGAGCCCCGCGCCGGTCGAGCCCGGCATGGCGCTGAAGTGGGCGAAGGCGGCCACCCCGCCGGCGATGAGGCCCCGAGCCGTGTCGAGGTCCGGGTGGCAGCCGATGTTGACGTAGGCCCCGAACCTGAGGTCGGCGGGGTCCCGGCCGGCGTCCGCCGCGGCCTTGCGGGCCAGGTCGAGGCCCCAGGCCAGGCGGTCGGGATCGGCCCCGACGGCGAAGGTGATCGTGTCGGCGGTCCGGGCGGCCAGGTCGATGACCTTCGGCCCGGAGGCGGCCACGTCCAGGGGCACTTTGGCCTGCTTGGCCCGGTCCAACCAGCGGATGCGGCTGGGGCGGCCGTCGAGGTCGAGGGTCTCGCCGGCCAGGTAGGCCTGGACATCAGCCAGGGCGGCGCCGAAGTCGGCTACGGGTTGTGGCTTCCGCCCGAGGTGGAACAGGGCGGTGTCGCCGCGGCCGACACCGAGGGTGAAGCGACCGCCGGTCTCCTCCTGCACGGTGATGGCGGCGTTGGCCAGCGCCGCCGGGTGGCGCGTGAACAGGTTGGCCACACCGGTGCCGAAGCGCAGGTGCTCGGTGGCCCGCCCGGCCAGGGCCACCGCCACGAACGGGTCGCCGATCAGGTTCTGGGAGTCGGTGAAGGTGATGCCGTCCCAGCCGGCCGCTTCGGCACGAGTGGCCTGCGTCTCGATGGTCCCCGTCTCCGGGGTCCGGGTGGCCCAGAACTGCACGGACGGTTCCCCCTGTCGTCGAGCCGACGGTACCTCAGCCCGACGGGGGCCCGAGCCGGCGGGCCGAGGTGATCACCGGGAGGTCGGCGTAGGTGCGGATGCCCGGCTCGGCCGCGCAGACCGCGGGGATGGCGTTGACCACCGGGAGGCCGGTGATGACCATGCCGAGGCTGTGGATGTCCGCCGTGGTCAGTGAGCCGAGGTCCTCCTGGTGGGGCCAGATCTCGAACCGGGCCCGGATCTTGGGCTCGCCGTCGATCTCGACCAGATAGGCGTGCTCGACGGCCCACGCCGGCTCGAGGTCGTTGGCCATGACCCAGACCTGGCGGACCTCGATGACCGGCCGGTCGCCGACGATGCCCTCCCACCGCACCTCCAGGCCGCCGACGGTGCCGGCCGAGATCGGGCGGCCGGGCAGGTCGAGGTCGCGGGTGGCCAGCGCGAAGTCGACCGTGCAGCGCCGGTCGTCGAGGTCCAGTCCGAGGAGGTCGGCGAGGACGTCGAGCCCGTCGGCGAAGACCACCGTTGCTTCGGCCACGTCGTCGGCGTGGCCCGGGTCCCCGGCCGGGCGGCCCCAGCCCAAGGCGTCCATGTTCGAGTCGCCGGCGAAGAGGCTGGTGTCGACGGCCTCGGTCACCCGCACGTGGTTCAGGCGGACACAGACGCCGGCGCACACGCCGGCCAGCAGCTGGGCGAAGCCCGGGTTCATGCCGCTGCCGAAGATGCTGGCGCCACCGGCCCGGGCCGCGGCCTGGACGCCGTCCCGGAACGCCCGGCCGAGGCTGTTCCCGGTCAGGAACTCCGAGCTGGTCACGATGTTCACCCCGGCGCCGAGGAGCCGGGTCAGCTCGTCGAGGTCGGGATGCAGCGGCGTGTAGACGACACAGTCGGGTTCGAGGGCGAGGAGGGCGTCGACGTCGTCGGTGGCCACCACGCCGAGGGGGTCGAGCCCGACCAACTCGCCGGCATCGATCCCGACCTTGTCCGGGTTGTGGGCGAAGACGCCCACCAACTCCTGGTCGGGATGGGCCAGCACCGCCCGAAGCGTCTGCCGGGCGACGTTGCCCGTCGTCCACTGGACGATGCGCAGGGGCCGGCCCGAGTCAGTCGTCATCGCCGAACCGTACGCGGAACCGCCCGCGGCCGGAGTCGGCTGCGGGCGGCTGGAGTGAGGGTGGAGGCGGTTCATCGGGCTGACAAGGACCCGCGTCAGCCGCGGGCCGGCACAAGATCAGGCGGCGAGGTCGCCATGGTCAGGTCGCGGGCCCGGCGGCGTTGGGGGGCCGGGGTGAGGGGGAGGGGGACCATGCGCAGAGTCCGATCGGGCAGGATCTCGGGCTCGCCGCCGCACTCGTGCACGAAGTGATGGTGATAGCTGCAGAGGGGCACGAGGTTGTCGAGGTTCGTGTGCCCGCCTTGCTCCCAGGGGCGGAGGTGGTGGATCTCGCACCAGTCGAAGTCCACGTCGCAGCTCTCCGCAGCACAGGTGGGGTGCAGAGCCCGGAGGGCGAGACGCTGGCGGTAGGTGGCGAGACGGACGGTGCGGCCGACGTCGAGGGGGACGCCGTGGTCGTCGAGGACCATGGGCAAGATGTCGGCCTCGCAGGCCAGGCGCCGGATCTGGTTGGCGGTGAGCCGGGTGCCGTCATCGAGCTGGCACCAGCCCCGGACCCGCAGCTGGTCCCACAGCACCGACATCTCCGTCAACGCCAGGATGACGGGCCGGGCCCGGTGCTTGGTGAGCACATCGGCGCCCCGGGACCGGCGGGCCACCTCCACCGCGGCGTCGGCCAGGATCTGACGGAAGCTGCGTTGCTGGTCGGGCGGCAGCTTCGCCTTCCGGTCGGCGCGCTGCATCTCCGCCGCGACGTCCCGGATGGCGCCGTAGAACACCGCGTCGGCCTCGTCGTCGAGGTCCAGGACCGTCCGGTTGAGGCCTTCCTTGGTGCGGGAGCGGGTCACCTTGCGCCGGCGGCGCTGCCGCTCCACGGGGGACAGACCCTTGTCGCGGGCTTCGTCGAGATCGCGGGCCCAATCGGCCATCCGGTCCCGGAAGGCATCGGCGGCGAGCTCGCTCGCCCAGCCGATGATCTCCTCGGCTTCATCGAGCAGGTTGTCGCGATGTGGGCTGTCGGCATGATCGGCCAGGACCCGGGCGTGATCGAAGCCGATCCGGCCCTCGGCCCAAGCGGCCCGGGCGTCGGGCAGGGCGGCGAGCTGGCGGGCGACGTGGGCTCGGGTCCGGGCGGTGGCGCGGGCGATGCCGGTGTTCTGGCGCAGCCAGGCCGCGGTGTCCCGGAAGTAGTCCCGGCCCCGGGACCGCAGGCTGTCGATCTCCATGAGGAGTTCGGCTTCTTCGGCGTCGAGCCGATCCCGGCGGGCCTGCAGCCCCCTCGCCCGGTTCCCCAGGACGGAGGGGTCCTGGGCAAGCAGGTCCTCGTGGGGGTCCGGAGTGGAGGATGATTCGAACATGTGTACGTGACTTTAGATGGTCGTGACACGCCATGCAACACTTTGCCGGATTTCTTTTTGCCCCTGCGCCCCCCCAGCGGGCGCCAGATCGCCGGCCCTTCGGGTGGTCAATGACCTCTCAGGACGTTCGTCGCCAGGACCACCGCGGCGGCCACGGCGAGAGCCTCCTGGGGAGGCTTGAGCATGGCCAAAACGCGGAGCGAACCCGACGTGAGGACGGAGCACATCCCACCTCGGCCGGATCCCGGCGACGGGGTCAGGTGGCGAGGAGGCGGTGAGCGGTAGGGGCGCTCCGCCTCACCGCCCGATCCAGATGCGCTCGTCGGGGGCCACGGCGTCCATGCGCCGCTCGGCCAGCCGGTCGGCGGCGGTGTTCGGCGTGATGCCGTCGGCCGCGGCCAGCTCGACGACCTCGAGCAGCGTGTCGTAGATGCCACTCGCCTTCGCCTTCGCGCGCTCGAAGTCGAAGCCGTGCCGCTCGTCGGCGACCTGGATGACGCCACCGGCATTGACGACGTAGTCGGGGCAGTAGAGGATGCCGCGCGCCGCGAGCGCGACGTCGATGCCTTCGTGGGCGAGCTGGTTGTTGGCGCAACCGCACACGACCTCGGCCCGCAACGTGGCGACCACGTGGTCGTCCAGCGCGTGGCCGAGCGCGCACGGGGCGAAGACGTCGAGCGGGGTGACCACGAGCGTCGCCGCGTCGGCGACCACGGTCACCTCCGGATGGTGCTCGTGCACCCAGGCGATCGCCTCCTGGTCGACGTCGGTCACGACGACCGTGGCGCCGTCGGCGAGGGCGAGCTCGGT
>DATDAH010000140.1:0-5679 GCA_036525535.1 Acidimicrobiales bacterium | reverse complement strand
TCCTCGTCGTGGACGTAGAGCTTGGTGACCCGCTGGACGGTCTTGTCGTAGCGACGGTGCCGGACGCGGTCGGTGACGGCCACGATGGCGGTCTTGTCCATCTTCGTGCCCACGACCATGCCCTCGCGGGTCTTGCGCCGGTTGCGCTCCGTCGACTCGGTGGTCTCGGTCTCAGGCATCGGTGGTCTCCTCGAGCGCCTCGGCGGCGCGGATCTCTCGGGCCCGCAGCTCGGTCATGAGCCGGGCCACCTCGCGGCGGGTGTCCCGCAGCGCCGTGGCGTTGTCCAACTGGCCGGTGACATGGGAGAAGCGGAGGTTGAAGAGCTCCTGGCGGGCGTCGTCCAGCTGCTGGACGAGGTCGGCGTCGCCGAGCTCACGGACTTGGGCGGCCTTCATCAGAGCGCCTCCTCGCGGCGTACGAAGCGGGCCTTGATGGGCAGCTTCTGGATCGCCCGCTCGAGGGCCGCCTTGGCGGTGCTCTCGTCGGGGTAGGACAGCTCGAAGAGGATCCGACCCGGCTTGACCACGGCGACCCAGTACTCGGGGTTGCCCTTGCCCGAGCCCATGCGGGTCTCGGCCGGCTTCTGGGTCACGGGCTTGTCCGGGAAGATGTTGATCCAGACCTTGCCACCGCGCTTGATGTGGCGGGTCATGGCGATTCGGGCGGCCTCGATCTGGCGGGCGGTGATCCACCCGGGCTCGAGGGCCTGGATGCCGTAGTCGCCGAAGTTGACGGTGGTGCCGCCCTTGGCCGGGCCCCGCCGGTGACCGCGCTGCTGCTTGCGGTGCTTGACCTTCTTGGGCATCAGCATCAGTCAGCGTCTCCCGGGCGGAAGTGCGGCGTCTCGTGGTGCTCGCGGGTGGTCCGCTCGATCTCCTCTTCCTCGGCGAGGAGGCGCTCGAACTCGGGATCGGCCTCCTTGATGAGGGGCTCCGGCGCGTCCTCGGTCGGCTCCGCGTCGGCCTCGGCGGCAGCCGCGGCGGCCGCTTCCTTCTGGGCCTTCTCCTCTTCGCGCTTGCGGGCGGCGGTGGAGGACACGACCCGGGGCTCGGGCGCGGCCTGGCCGGAGGTCTCGCCGACGGCCATGGCCGCCTCACGGACGCTCTTCTCCTCGTTGGCGGGCTTGTAGGGGAGGATGTCGCCCTTGTAGATCCAGACCTTCACGCCGATGCGGCCGGCGGTGGTGTGGGCCTCACGCAGGCCGTAGTCGATGTCGGCCCGCAGGGTGTGCAGGGGGACCCGACCCTCGCGGTACCACTCGGTGCGGGCCATCTCGGAACCGCCGAGGCGACCCGAGCACTGGACCCGGATGCCCTGGGCACCGGCCTTCTGGGCGTTCTGCACGGCCCGCTTCATGGCCCGGCGGAAGGCGACCCGGCCGGCGAGCTGGTCGGCGACACCCTGGGCGATCAGCGCGGCGTCGAGCTCGGGCTGCTTGATCTCCTGGATGTTGAGCTGGACCTTGGCGTTGCCGGTGATCTTCGTCAGCCCGGCCCGCAGGCGGTCGGCCTCGGCGCCGCGGCGACCGATGACGATGCCGGGGCGCGCGGTGTGGACGTCGATGCGCAGGCGGTCACGCGTGCGCTCGACCTCGACCCGGCTGATGGCGGCGTGGGGCAGCTCCCCCATCAGGTAGTCCCGGATCTTCCAGTCCTCGATGATGAAGTCGGCGTACTCCTCGCGGTCCGCGAACCAGCGCGACTTCCAGTCGGTGGTGACCCCGAGTCGGAACCCATAAGGGTTGACCTTCTGTCCCATCAGTCGTCCTCTCGTGAAGCCACGATCGCCTCGGCGATCTGGGGCTTCGTCCAGCTCTTGGCCACCTCGACGCCGGCCTGCTCGGCCAGCTCCAGCAGCTCGTCCTTCGTGTGGGCCTCGGCCAGCTCGTCGGCCGACGCCGTCGCCACCTCGATGGCCCCGGCGATCTCGGCCTTGTTCGAGCTCTTGGCCACCTCGACCCCGGCGTCGTCGGCGATCTCGAGCAGCTCATCCTTGGTGTGTTCTTCGACGAGCTCCTCGGCGGTCGCCTCGACGGCCGTGTCGGTCTCGTCGACCGTCGGCTCGTCGACCGTCTCCTCGACGGCGTCCTCGGTCGGGACCTCTTCACCCCGGCTCTTGGCCACCCGGCGACGGCGGCTGGAGGCGTCGGAGCTGCGGCCCTTGCCGCTGCCCTTGGTCCGCTCGATCTCGCGGCGCACGGCCAGCTCGTCGGGCGAGTAGCGGGCCACGATCACCGTGATGTGGCAGGTCCGCTTGCGGATCCGGGTGGCGCGGCCGCGGGCCCGGGGGCGGAAGCGGCGCAGCGTCGGGCCCTCGTCGGCGAAACAGGTCGCCACGAAGAGCTCCTCGGGGTCGAGGCCGTCGTTGTGCTCGGCGTTGGCCACGGCCGAGCGCAGGCACTTCTGGATGACCAGCGCGGCGTCGCGCTCGGAGAGGGCCAGGACGTCGTCGGCGGCACCGACGGACTTGCCCCGGATCAGATCCAGGACCTGGCGGGCCTTCGAGGCCGACATGCGCACGTAGCGCACCTGAGCCTGGGTGTGCGGACGGTCCCTGACCGCGGCGGGGGCAGCCATCAGCGTCGACCCGCCCGTTCCTGGCCGGCGTGGGCGCGGAAGGTGCGCGTGGGGGCGAACTCGCCCAGCTTGTGACCGACCATGGACTCGGTGATGTAGACGGGCACGTGCTTGCGGCCGTCGTGGACGGCGATGGTGTGACCCACCATCTCCGGGATGATCGTGGACCGGCGAGACCAGGTCTGGATGACCTTCTTCTCGCCACTCTCGTTCAACGCATCCACCTTCTTGAGCAGGTGGTCGTCGACGAAAGGGCCCTTCTTGAGGCTGCGGGGCATGATCTACCTCCGCCCACCCCGCCGGCGGCGCCGACGGATGATGAGCTTGTCCGAGTCCTTGTTCTTCTTGCGCGTCCGGCCCTCGGGCTTGCCCCAAGGCGACACGGGGTGGCGTCCACCCGAGCTCTTGCCCTCGCCGCCACCCAGCGGGTGGTCGACGGGGTTCATGGCCACGCCGCGGGTCTGGGGGCGGACGCCCTTCCAGCGGTTGCGGCCGGCCTTGCCGATCTTGAGCAGCTCGGCCTCGGCGTTGCCGACGGTGCCGACGGTGGCCCGGCAGTCGATGGGCACGCGGCGCATCTCGGTGGACGGCAGGCGCAGGGTGGCCCAGTCGCCCTCCTTGGCGACCAGCTGGACGCTGGTGCCGGCGCTGCGAGCCATGCGGCCGCCCTGGCCGACCCGCAGCTCCACGTTGTGGACCACGGTGCCGACGGGGATGTAGCGCATGGGCAGGGCGTTGCCGGGACGGATGTCGGAGCCCTGGCCGTTCTGCAGCTTGTCGCCGACAGTGACCCCCTCGGGCGCCAGGATGTAGCCCTTCTCGCCGTCGTGGTAGTGCAGCAGCGCGATGCGGCAGTTGCGGTTGGGGTCGTACTCGATGCCGGCCACGGTGGCGGGCACGCCGTCCTTGTTCCGCTTGAAGTCGATGACGCGGTACTGCTGCTTGTGGCCGCCACCGCGGTGGCGGGCCGTCTTGCGACCGTGGTTGTTGCGCCCACCGGTCGAGTTCTTCTTGGCCAGCAGCGACTTCTCGGGCCGGTCCTTGGTGATCGACTCGAAGTCCGAGACGGTCTGGAACCGGCGCCCGGCGCTGGTCGGCTTGCGCTTGCGAGTGCCCATGCTCAGCTCCCGAACAGTTCGATCGAGTCACCCTCGGCGAGGGTGACGAGGGCGCGCTTGGTGTCGGGCCGCTTCCCGAAGGTGCCGGTGCGGCGGTTGCGGCGGCGCTTGCCCTTGCGGTTGAGCGTGTTCACCTTGGTCACGCTGACCCCGAAGATCGTCTCGACGGCGTCGCGGATCTCGGGCTTGGAGGCCGTGGGGTGGACCTTGAAGGTGTAGACGCCCTCTTCGAGGAGGGCGTAGGACTTCTCGGAGACGATCGGCTCGATGATGACCTGGCGGGCGTCCTTCATCAGCCCTCCTCCTCCGTGCTGTCGGCCTCGGGCGCGGCAGCCGGGGCGGGCTCGCCGCCGGGCAGGGTGGCCTCGGTGAAGACGATCCAGTCGTTGACCAGCACGTCGTAGGCGTTCAGCTCCCGGGCGCGGATCGTCTGGATGCCGGGCAGGTTGCGGAAGCTCTTGAGGGCAGCCACGTCGTCGTCGCCGAGGACCACCAGGACCTTGCCCTCCAGCTCCAGGGCGGCGAGGGCGGACAGAGCGGCTTTGGTGCTGGGGGCGTCGAAGCCCCAGTCGTCGATGACCAGGACCTTGTCCTCGGCGGCCCGGTCGGACAGGGCGGAGCGCAGGGCCAGGCGGATCATCTTCTTGGGGGTGCGCTGGGCGTAGTTGCGGGTCTTGGGGCCGTGGGCCACGCCGCCACCGCGCCAGTGCGGGGCCCGAATGGAGCCTTGCCGGGCCCGGCCGGTGCCCTTCTGGCGCCAGGGCTTGGCCCCACCACCGCGGACCTGGGCCCGGGTGAGGGTGTGGTGGGAGCCGGCGCGGCGGGCGGCCAGCTGGGCCGTCACCACCTGGTGCATGACCGGCACGTTGGGCTCGATGCCGAACCAGGACTCCTCGAGGTCGGCGGTGCCGGCCTTCTTGCCCGTGGCCGACTTCACGTCGATGCTCGCCATGTCACACACCTGCCTTCACGGCGTCCCGGATGATGACGAGGCCGCCGTTGGCGCCGGGAACCGATCCCTTGACCAGGATCAGGTCGCGCTCGGCGTCGGCCTCCACCACTTCCAGGTTGAGCGTGGTCACCTTGATGCCGCCGGTGCGGCCGGCCATCCGGGTGCCCTTGAACACGCGGGCGGGGGTGGCGCAGGCGCCGATGGCCCCCGGCGCCCGGTGGACCCGGTGGGCACCGTGGCTGGCTCGTTGGCCTTTGAAGTTGTGGCGCTTCATGACCCCGGCGAAGCCCTTGCCCTTGCTGACGGCGGTCACGTCGACCCGCTCGCCGGCCTCCAGCAGGTCGGCCTTGATCTGCTGGCCGATCGTGTACTCGGAGGTGTCATCGACCCGCAGCTCCACGAGCTTCTTGCCAGGCTCGACGCCGGCCTTGTCGAAGTGGCCCCGCTCGCCGCCGCTCAGGCGCTGGGGCTTCTGCTGCCCGAGGGTGACCTGCACGGCGCTGTACCCGTCGGTCTCGGGGGTCTTCAGCTGCACGACGCGGCACGACGCGACCCGGATGACGGTCACGGGAACGACGCGGTCGTCGACCCACACCTGGGTCATGCCGACTTTCTCGCCGACGATCGCTTTCTTGGCCATGTCTCGGTGGTCCTTCACGCGAGCGCTCCGCAGGGCGAAGCCCAGCGGAGCGCGTCCAGATTGTGCTGCACGGTTCCCGCGGGGCCTGCGCAGACGTCGGTTGTGATTCACCCGGTGGTAGGCGGCGCGGTGCCGGGTACGACGACCGATGGATGATAGCGGCGGGGCGCCCGGGCTTCCACCGCGCCCCGCCAGCCGAAACTGCGTCAGTCGGTCACGCCAGAGGTGACCAACCGCCGCCAGAACGCTTTGGCCTCAGGCCTGTTGGATCTTGATCTCGATGTCGACGCCGGCGGGGAGGTCGAGGCGCTGGAGGCTGTCGACCGTCTTGGGCGAGGGCTCGAGGATGTCGAGCAGGCGCTTGTGGATCCGCATCTCGAAGTGCTCGCGGG
>DATDAH010000139.1:0-15193 GCA_036525535.1 Acidimicrobiales bacterium | reverse complement strand
GTCGGCCACCCGGCGGTCATCGCCGATGCCGTCAAGTGCCTCGACTGGGGTGGCAACTGCGTGATCATCGGCGTGCCCGGGCCCGACGCCGAGCTCACCGGCATCCGGGTCAACCACCTCATGCAGATCGACCGAGGGATCATGGGCTGCCGCTACGGGTCGACCAAGCCCCACCGGGATGTCCCGTTGTTCATCCAGCTCTACCTCGACGGTCGACTCAAGCTCGACGAGCTGGTCACCCAGACCTATCCGCTGGAGGACTTCCAGACGGTCGTGGACGACATGCACGAGGGCAAGCTGGCCCGCGGGGTGCTGACGTTCTGATGACCACCTCCTACGACCGGTTCACCGACAAGACCGCCATCGTCACGGGGGCCGGCTCCGGCATCGGCAAAGCCGTCGCCGAGCGCCTGGCCGCGGAAGGGGCGGCGGTGGCGGCCTTCGACCTGAACCTCGACGCCACCGAAGCCACCGTCGCCGGCATCACGGCCACCGGCGGCACGGCCACGGCCCATGGCGTCGACGTCAGCGCCGAGGCGTCGGTGGAGTCCGGTGTCGCCGCCGCGGTGGCCGCCCACGGCCGCCCGACCGTGGTCTGCAACATCGCGGGGATCGGCACCTTCGCCTGGACCCACGAGATGCCCATCGAGACCTGGAACCGGATCATCGGGGTCAACCTCACCGGCACCTTCCTCATGTGCAAGGCCACGATCCCGCACCTGCTCGACGGCGGCGGGGTCATCGTGAACACGGCCTCGACCGCCGGCCTGTTCGGCCAGCCGTGGAGCGCGGCCTACTGCAGCTCCAAGGGGGGCGTGATCCTCCTGACCAAGGCGCTGGCCACCGAGTACGAGGCGACGCCGTTGCGGGTCAACGCCGTGGCCCCCGGCGGTGTGAAGACCCCGATCCAGAACGACTTCATGACGATCCCGGAGGGTGGGGACGGCAAGAAGCTGTTCAAGATGATGACCAAGAAGGGAATGTGCTCCCCGCAGGAGGTGGCGGCCACCTTCGCCCACGTCGCGTCGGACGAGTCGGCCTACATGAACGGCTCCATCGTGGTCATCGACGGGGGCATCACGGCCTGATCGGCCGGAGGGGGTAGTTGATGGGGACCTACTGCGTCACGGGGTCTGCCCGCGGCATCGGGGCCGCGATCCGGGGCCGCATCGAGGCGGCCGGCCACTCGGTCATCGGGGTGGACCGGGCAGGTCAGGAGGTCGAAGCCGACCTGGCGACACCCGAGGGGCGCCGCCGGGCCATCGCCGCCGTCCAGGCCGCCGCCGGTGATGTCCTCGACGGCCTCGTCGTGTGTGCCGGGCTGCCGCCCACGTTCAAGCCCACCGAGACCATCGCCCAGGTCAACTACTTCGGCGCCGTGGAGCTGCTCGATGCGTTGCGGCCCCTCCTCGAGACGGCCGAGTCCGGGACCGCGGTGGCGATCTCGTCCAACTCCCTCGGCACCGTGCCCGAAGCCGACGAGCCGCTGATGGGGCCCCTCCTGGCCGGTGAGGTCGACAGGGCCGTCGGTGCCGCCGCGGGACTGCACGGCACCCAGGTCTACGGCATGTCGAAGCGGGCCGTGGCCCGAGCGGTGCGGCACCGGGCTCCGAGCTGGGCCGAGGCCGGCGTCCGGCTCAATGCCGTCGCTCCCGGGGCGACCCAGACCGTCTTGTTCCAGGAGACCCTCGACGACGCCGAGATCGGGCCGTTCGTGGCCGACTTCCCGATCCCCGTCGGCCGACGGGGTACGGTCGGCGACATCGCCGAGGCCGTCTGGTTCGTGCTCGAAGCCACCTTCATGGTCGGCTCCGTGGTCTTCGTGGACGGCGGCAGCGACGCCCAGATGCGCCCGGACGTGGTCTGAGCGTGCCCGGCCTCTCGCTCGGCATCGCCGGCCTCCACCGCACGTTCGGCCCGGAACTGGACCACTACCTCGACGTGGCCCGGGTGGCCGACGAGGTCGGCATCGACCAGCTGGTCCTCGCCGACCACGTGGTCATGGGCCAGAACACCGGCGCCTATCCCTACGGCGAGTTCGCCTTCGCCCCGGAGGAACCGTGGGCTGAGCCGTTGACCCTGCTCACCGCCATCGCCGCGGTCACCACCCGCGTCCGACTGGGCACGGGCATCCTCATCACGCCCCTGCGGACGCCGGCATCGTTGGCGAAAACCGTGGCCACCCTCGACACCTTCTCCGGCGGCCGGGTGGACCTCGGCGTCGGTGTGGGTTGGCAGCGGGAGGAGTACGACGTCGCCGGCGTGCCCTGGGCGGAACGCTGGGGTCGCCTCGACGACGGC
Organism: Acidimicrobiales bacterium; assembly: GCA_036525535.1. Classification (GTDB taxonomy): domain Bacteria; phylum Actinomycetota; class Acidimicrobiia; order Acidimicrobiales; family DATDAH01; genus DATDAH01. The sequence continues at coordinate 12,892 of DATDAH010000139.1, read as the reverse complement.
CTGCGGGCCTGCCGGGCGCTCTGGGCGGACGGGCCCGCCTCGTTCACCAGCCCCAGCATCGGCTTCACCGACATCTGGTGCCGACCCGGTCCCGCCCAGGCCCGGCTGCCGGTCTGGTTGGGGGCCAAGGCCACTGACCGCAACTGCGCCCGCGTGGCCGACTGGGGCGACGGCTGGATGCCGCTGGAGGCGAAGACCGGGTCGGACGAGCTGTTGGACGGGATCGACCGCCTGCGGTCCGCGTTCGCCGCTGCCGACCGCTCTGAGGACGAACTGCTCGTCCGGGCCGGCCTGCCGTTCGTGCGGGGCGATGACGGCTTCGACTTCCCCGCCAGCCGCGACGCCGCCCTGCGCCTGGCCGAGGCGGGCGTCACCCATTTCTCGGTCAATCTCCGTCGCAGCATCGCGTCGGCGGCTGACGCCCGCCGTTTCCTCGAGCAACTGGCAGAGGGCCTCCTTCCCCTGGCCTGACGGGGTCGCGGCCGTCCTCGAGGTCGATTGACCAAGTGCTTGACCTTCGTCCGTCAGCGTCGATATGAGGGTCAGTGCGAGCGGTTCGTGGTCTTCTCTTCAGCGCGGCGCTGGTGATCGCAATCGCCGCCGGTGCACCGCACGCCTCTCCTCCCAAGGCGGCAACAGGGAGTGGTGGCCGTGAGGTGCCCGACGCCTTGCCGTTCCTGGGTTCGGCCACCATCGGCTGCGCCTATCTGACGTGCTCCTCGGGCGCGTACCACCCATGGCCGGCTGTTGACTTTCAGTTGCCACTGGGCACGCCCGTTCGGGCCACGGCCCCGGGAACCGTTGCGCTGGTGGATGAGGAGCTCGATGGGGAAGGCGACCCGGACGGCTGCGCGACAGAGACGAGCTACTGCGGCGCCCCGGGACTCTTCATCGCCATCGAGCACCGAGACGGTCCGTACAGCGTGTACAAGCACCTGTTGGCGTCACACGTCGAGGTCGGCGATGTGGTCGAGCGAGGGCAGGTCATCGGCCAGGTTGGGTCATCACAGGCGTCGAGAGCGCATCTGCACTACGACGAGCAGGCAACGCTCGTCGACTTCAATCGCCCCGGGAACCGCCTACCACTCGGACCGATGTACTACTGGTCGGGCGGCCGTCGAAGGGCGCCGGGTTCGATCGGTGGCGCGACCGATTGGACCGGACTGCCGCGGGGCACTCACATCACGTCGACGGCGTGGAGAACCGGTCGGCCCCTGAGCGTCTCGACCCCTCACCAATTCCGATGGGCTCTGGCCGGGCTGGGGGCAGCCGACACCGTCGGGCCGTTCGTCATACGACTCGAGGCCGACATCAAGCTTTCGGGGGGTCCTCTCGAATACCGCGGCGATGACCTCCTCATCGTTCTCGGCCGAAGGTTCTCCCTTCGCCGCGACAACGGGTGTCGGGTCATCGAGACGATCGGACCACTCGAGCTGAACCATGTCGGGCTGGGTCCGGCACAGGGCGACTGCGCACCTGTGTCCTCCACTCGCCTCGTCACGGTGGTCGGCCACGGGATCCGTCCGAGCCAATTCGATGCTGCGGCCGGCGCCGCCTACGTCAACGCCTGAGCACCGGCGGGGCCCGGATCTGACGGGTCGTCAGGTCCACCCCTAACCTGCGGGCCGATGGATCTCCGGTACACCGACGACGACGTCGCCTTCCGGGACGAGCTACGGGACTGGCTGGCTGCGGTCATGCCCACCGTCGGCCCGGCCCCGGACGAGGACGACTGGGCCGCCACCCGGGCCTACGACGCGGCCTGGCAGCGCATGCTCTTCGACGCGGGCTACGCCGGGATCAACTGGCCGAAGGAATACGGCGGTCGGGGGGCTTCACCGGTCGAGCACCTGATCTTCCTGGAGGAGACCGAGCGGGTCGGGGCCCCCTATGTGGGCACCAACTTCGTGGGCCTGCTCCACGCCGGGCCGACGATCATGACCGAGGCCTCCGACGCCCACAAGAAGTTCCACCTGCCCGCCATCCTCAAGGGGGAGCACTGCTGGTGCCAAGGTTTCTCCGAGCCCGAGGCCGGCTCCGACCTGGCCAGCCTCCGCACGAGGGCCGTGCGGGACGGCGACGAGTACGTGGTCAACGGCCAGAAGATCTGGACGAGCCATGCCCACGTCGCCCAGTACTGCGAGATGCTCGTCCGCACCGACCCGGAAGCCCCGAAGCATCGGGGCATCTCCTGGCTGATCCTCCCCATGGACACGCCGGGCATCGACATCCGTCCGCTCAAGACGATCCGGGGCGGCTCGGAGTTCAGTGAGGTCTTCTTCGACGACGTCCGGGTCCCGGTGGCCAACCGGGTCGGCGCCGAGAACGACGGCTGGCGGGTGGCCATGGTCACCTTCAGCTTCGAGCGGGGCACGGCGTTCGTCAGCGAGTTGCTCTATTCCATGCAGCTTGTGGCGGACCTGGCCGCCGTTGCCAAGCAGGTGACGAGCCACGGCGCCGCCGCCTGGGAGGACCGGGGCCTGCGGCGCGAGATCGGCCACGTCGCCGCCGAACTGGACGCCCTCTGGGCCCTGACCCGTCGCAACATCAGCCAGGCGGCCCGGGACGGCGTTCCCGGCGTCGGCGGGTCAGTGTTCAAGCTGGCGTACTCGGAGGTCCGCCAGAAGCTGGGCGACCTGACCGATCGGGTGCTGGCCCGGGCGGCCCTGTCGATCGACGACCTCCCCGGCATGGGCAACGGCCGCCACGTGCAGGGCCGACTCCATGCCCTCTCCAGCTCGATCGCCGCCGGGACGACTCAGATCCAACGCAACATCGTGGGCGAGCGGGTCCTCGGCCTGCCCAAGGAACGCTGATGGACCTCGAGCTGGGTGAGGACGAGAGGGCACTCCAAGACGGGCTGCGGTCGTTCCTGGACGGCCGGTTCCCCATGGTCGCCGTGCGGGCCCAGGCCGACGGGCTGGACCGGGCGCTCTGGCGGGAGCTGGCCGACACCGGGGTGTTCGGCCTCCGCCTGCCCGAGGCGGACGGTGGCGTCGGCCTCGGCATGACCGAAGCGGTGCTCGTCTTCGAGGAGCTGGGACGGTCGCTGGTGGCCGGCCCGGTCCTCGCGACGCACCTGGCCGCCGCTCTGGTCACCGGAGCCCCCTCCGGGGACACGGTCGTGGGGTTGATCGAACGGCCCGCCGACGTCGTGCTCGTCGAGCACCTCGACGCCCTCGACGTCCTCCTGGCGATCGACGACGACGGCATCTGGACGATCGACCCGGCCAGCCTCACCGCCGAGCCGGTGGCCCGGCCGCTCGACCCGCTGACCCCGCTGCACCGCGTCGTCGACCTGCCCCAGGGCGAGCGGCTCGCCGGGGCCGATGAGGCGAGCACCTGGCGCCGCCAGGGGGCCACGCTGGTCGCGGCGATGCTCCTGGGCATGGCCGCCCGCAGCACGGAGCTGGCGGTGGCGTACGCCGGTGAGCGAGAGCAGTTCGGCAAGCCCATCGGGGCCTTCCAGGCCGTGAAGCACCTGTGCGCCGACATGCTCACCCGGGCCGAGGTGGCCCGCGGCGTGGTCTACGCCGCGGGGGTCACCCTCGACGGCCGGGGCGTCGACGACGTCGACCGTCTCGTGGCCGCGGCCAAGATCACGGCGGGGGATGCGGCCAAGGGCAACGCCAAGGCGTGCATCCAGGTCCACGGCGGCATGGGCTTCACGTGGGAGATCGACGCGCATCTGTTCCTGAAGCGAGCCATCGTCCTCGACACCGTCTTCGGCTCGGTGGACGACCACTGCGAGGCCGTCGCGGTGACGTTGTGAGTGGCTTCGCTCCGCTCAGCAACTCCCGCTCCGCCGAACGCAGTCCGCCCTCGGCGCTGCTCCGGCTGGCGCGTGCGCAGCCGGGGAACCTGCTCCGATCTTGAGTGAGCGGCGCCAGAACGGGACGGGATGGCGTTCGAGGCGGTTCCAGACGAGACAGACGACGGCGACGTAGGCCCAGCCGACGAGCACGTCGAACACGTAGTGCTCGCCGGAGAGCACGAGCACGAATCCCATGGCGATCACGTAGAGGGCGAGCAGGGCCCGGGCGGCGGGTCGGGCCGCGGGCCAGAGCATGACGGCCACCAGAGCCGTGTACCCGGCGTGCAGGGAGGGGACGGCGGCCACCAGGTTCGCGGTGTCCCATCCGGCTCGGATCACGTCCTGGGCGATGTCGAGGTGGATCCACCGGTGACCCCAGCCCCGGGGCGCGGTGCGCACGATCGGGTCGACTTCGCCGAAGCGGGCCGCCATCCACGGCGGGATGGCGGGGTAGAGCACGAAGGTGAGGGCGGCGGCGAAGCTCAAGGTGACGAACCGTCGGACGTAGCGCCAGTAGCGGGCCCGGTCCCGGACCCAGAAGACGGCCGCCACAGCGAACGGCACGAAGAAGTGCGAGATGTAGGTGAACGTGACCGGGATCTCCCACCAGCGCACGGGGCCCGGTCCGTAGAGCGCGTGCTGGAGGCGGAGGGTGGGCAGTTCGCCGAGGCCGATCCAGCGGTCGAAGGCCAGCTGCGGGTCCAGGTGGGGCTGGATGCCGAGCTCGTCGGCCTTCCCCCGGGTCAGGTCGTAGAGGATGAGCACGAGCACGACAGGCAGCCAGTCCCGCACGACGCGGACCGGGCCGCCGCCGGGCGAGCCGACGGTGAGCACCACGAGTCCGCCGGCCACCCAGAGCAGGATCTGCTCGCGGTCCAGCGGTATGCCCCACATCCACCAGACGGCGACGAGGGCCCCGGCGTACAGCCCGATCGCCGCGGCCCGGGCGACCCGGTGCCACTCGGGTCGCTCGACCGGCGGCGGCCCCGAGGGGGGCGGCGGGATCACCGGAGGGGGCGGGCCGAGGGGGTGGTCGGTGGTCTCGGTCCCGGTCACGACCACCCCGGCAGCAGGAGGCGCAGGTCGGCTGCGCCCTCGGTCAGCGCCACCCCGGCCAGCAGCGGGTAGAGGAAGACGAACGCCGCGGCCGAACCGACCAGGAGCGGGACGAGGGTGTAACGCCGGACACGGGGCAGGCGGTCCAGGGCCAGCACGGTGGCGAGGGCGAGAAGCGGGACCAGCGACACGGCGTAGTACGAATACACCTCACGCCCGCTCAGCATCCACGGCAGCCATTGGGCCGCGGCTAGACCCAGGACGATGCCGGCGGCGTCGTCGCGCCGCCGCACGGCGAGGAACGCCGACACGCCGAGGCCGAGGAGCCCGGCGACCCAAGACACCGGATTGGCCAGCGCCAGGACCCGGACCTGGGTGGGCTCGTCCCGATCGGGGCAGGTCCCGTCGTCGACGGGGGCCGGCGCATCGGCCATCTGCGGGAGGCAGAGCTTGCTGAAGAGGTTGGCGGGGTCGGACTGCACCGCCCAGCTCCAGGCCGGGGCGGCCTCCGGGTTGTCCGTGTCCAGGTTGGCGTGGAAGTCCACCAGCATGCGTTGGTGGTCGAACCACACGGTGACCCGGTCGAGTGGGCTGAGGGGGCACGGGACCTTGCCGTGGCAATGGCCGAGGCCCGCCCGGGTGCGCTCGGCCTGGGCGAACCAGGGCCCGTAGGTCGCGATGTAGGCCCCCACCGGAACCAGGGTCAGGACCGCCAGAGCTGCCGCCGTCCGCCGTCGTCGAGCCGGTCCCGGGGGCGCGGCGCGACGCTCCAGGCTGACGAGCACGATGGCGGCCACCGGCCAGGTCCAGACGGCCCCCCACTTCATCGCGGTGCCGAGGCCGAGGAGGAGGGCCACCGCCCAGCGCCAGCGGCGTAGGCGCTCCGGGTCGTCCCGGTCGGCCAACGCCCCCAGGACGCACCCGGCTGCCGCCGTCGTGGCCAGGGCGACGAACCCATCCAACAGGGCCAGCCGACCGGTGACGAAGGCGATGCCGTCGAGGGCCACGAGGACCCCTGCGGCCAGCGCGAGGTCCGGACGGTCGGTGATGCGCCGGGCGGCCGCCCAGGTGACCAGGACGAGGCCGATGCCGGCCAGCAGCGCGGCCGACCGCCAGCCGATGGGGGTGAAGCCGAACACGCGGATGCCGCCGGCGATCAGCCACTTGGCCAATGGCGGATGGGCGGGCGAGGACTCGACGCCGTGGCGCAGGAGATCGGCGGCGTCGAGCACGTAATAGACCTCGTCGAACACGAAGACCCGGGGCCGGTCGAGGCGGGGGAGTCGGGTGGCCAGGACCAAGGCGACCAGGCCGGCGGGCGCGGCGAGGGGACGCAGGCGACGGGCGATGCTCACGGGTCGAGCGAGCGGCACGCGTCGACCAGGAGAGCGGCCGGCGACACGGGGGACGGGTCGTCCCTCGGACCGAGCCCGGCGTCGGCCAGCCGCTTCTCGAGCGCGGTGTAGAACGCCTCGGGGTCGTCGCGGAGGGTGGTGGCCGCCAACGCGTCGGCGCCGTCGGCGTCGCCCTGGTCGGGTGGACGGAGAGCTCCGACCTCGTCCAGCGCCCGGGCCGCCACCCGCTCCCGCAGGCTGGCGCAGACCCGCCGCTCGGCCGCGGCCTGGTCGTCGTCGAGCGCGGGCGTGCCACAGGCTGCGAGGAGCAGTGTCGCGGCCAGGGCCGGGGCCCACACGCGCCGGGCTCGGGGGAGTGCGGGGGCGCCGATGCCAGGACCCTAGCGACGGCCCCAACCGTCCGATCCACCGCCGCACCGGCCACCTTCGCCCGTCCTGCCGGACGGACTACGGTGCGCTGACGCTGATCCCGGTCCGACGGGTGCGGCCGGCCGAAGAGGAAAGGCAGTGATGAGCGATCAGGGCGGAGCGGGCGGGGCGGGCTGGCAGCCGGACCCGAACGGGCGGCACGAGTACCGCTACTGGGACGGCTCGGCCTGGACCGATCAGGTCGCGGACGGTGGGGTCGTCAGCTCCGACCCGCCGGGCGACGTCCCGACCGAGGTGACCGGCCCCGCGCCGGGTACCGAGACGGTGATCCAGCCCCTCGCCGCCCCAGCACCGGCGGCCGCCCCCGCCGGTCCGCCCAGCGGGGCCGATCAGGCGTACGTGCCCCCTGGCGCAGCGAAGAAGAAGGTGCCCGTCGGGATCCTGGCCCTCGTCGGCCTGGTCGTGGCGGCCCTGGTCGCCGGCCTGGTGATCTTCCTCGTCGGCGGCGACGACGACGGCGGTGGTTCCAGTGGCGGCACCGGCGACTTCGCCGGGAGCATCACCGAGGACGAGCCCTTCGTCGTCCGCACGTTCGACATGGAGGGGGGCGAGGCCGTGCGGGTCGTGGTCCAGCCGTCCGACGATCTCGACGTGGCCATCACGCCGACGGTGGAGCGGGACCTGATCTCCACGCGGGCCTTCGCCTCGATCGGCGGTGGCGAGCTCGACGACGGCGAGCTCGACGACGAGACCAGCGGCTACTACAGCGACCTGCTCTCAGGCTACGACAGCCTGTTCTCCGACGCCCTCGAGGGCCAGGACGCGAGTGCGGACCTCAGTGACGCCCTCTCGGACTTCGGGGACCTGCAGGAGGTCATCTCCGACAACTTCCCAGCCGTGGCCGAGGCGGGTGTCCCGCTGGAGACGGACGACCTGAACGGGGAGGGCGAGACCGAGGGCTTCATCTTCGTCGCCCCCCTGAGCGGGCAGTACGGCGTCATCATCAGCGGCGTCGAAGGCGACGGCGACTTCGACGCCGTGATCGAGACGAACCCGCCCGACGACAGCTTCGACGCCTTCGACGCGGACGAGCCGGTCCGGATCCGGGAGTACCTCGAGGCCTATGACGAGCAGCGGGACTTCCTCTGCGACGAGGATTTCTTCGGTGACGAGCCGGCCGACGTGTCCGAGATCGCCGCCACCATCTGTGACGACGAGGCCTTCGCCGACCTGCTGTCGACGGACTTCTCCGACGACATCTCGAGTGACTTCACCTCGGACTTCTCCGACGACTTCTCCAGCGACTTCAGCTCGGACCTCTCGAGTGACTTCTCCGACGACCTGACCCTCGGTGATCCTCAGGATCCCAGCGACTTCATCCCCGACTACGGCACGGACGCCCGGTTCACCGGCCTGGCGGACAGCTGCTTCAATGGGAACCTCGCGGACTGCGACCAGCTGTACTCGGTCACCCCGATCGACGCGTCGACGAACTCCTGGGAGGGTTATGGCGCCACCTGTGGTGGACGTCTGCCCGAGGAACACCCGGGACAATGTGCCTCGCTGGGCTGACCCCCAGCTGAACAACCGGAGGACCGATCATGAGCGACCAAGGCGGGCATCCCGAACCGGGCTGGTACGCCGACCCCAACGGTCGGCACGAGTACCGCTACTGGGACGGCGCCACGTGGAGCGACCAGGTGTCCGACGGCGGGGTCGTCTCGACCGATCCGCCCACGGCCCAGGGCCCGACGGCGGCCACCCCGACGGTGGAGGAGGGGGCGGCCGCCCCCGTGGCCCCCGTCGCCATGGGGGGAGCGGACACGCCGTACGTGCCACCCGGCGGGGACACGGGCGAGGGGCGCAAGCTGCCGGTGGGCGTCCTGGCGTTGGCCGGCCTGGCCGTGGCGGCCGTCGTCGTGGCGATCGTGCTGATTGCGTTCGGCGGTGACGACGGCGGCGACAGCGACAACGCCAGCACCGCCGAGGATGTCGCCTCGGACGCCCTCAGCGACGCCAGCGACGCCCTGAGCGACGCCAGCGGTGACTTCAGCGACGAGTTCTCCGATTCGTTCAGCGACCTGTCCGACTACAGCGACCTCTTCTCGGACTTCTCCGACCTGTCGGACTACAGCGACCTGTTCAGCGACTTCTCGGACTTCTCGGACTTCGACGACTTCTCGGACTTCTCGGATCTGGTCCCCGGGGGCATCCCGGGCACGCCGGAGGCCGGTGACCCCGTCGACCCGTCCGACTTCATCGACGAGTACGGGACGGTGCCCCGCTTCGACGCCTTGGCCGACAGTTGCTTCGGTGGCGACTTCGAAGACTGCAACCAGCTCTACTCGGTCACGCCCATCTCCCCGTCGACCAATTCCTACGAGGGCTACGGCGCCACCTGCGGCGGCCGCCTCGCCGAGGAGTCGCCCGGGACCTGCACGACGCTGGACTGAGCGCTCGGCGGCACCGACGCCGAGCCGACACCATGAGCAACGTGGGATGACCGCCCCCGACGCCACCGCCTTCCGGACCCACCGAGCCGAGGTCCGGCACGGGCTGTCCCTGGCCTACGTGCACGAGGGGGTCGGCGGCTACCCGCTGGTGCTGCTGCACGGCTATCCGGAGACCAAGCGGATCTGGTGGCGCAACATCGCCCCGTTGGTCGCGGCGGGCTACGAGGTCATCGTCCCGGACCTGCGGGGCCATGGTGAGAGCGACATCGACCCTGATGACCGCTACGACATCGTCACGTACAGCCGTGACATCGAGGCTCTCGTCCAGGGGGTGCTCGGCCACGCGCGCTGTGGATTGGTGGCCGGTGACGTCGGCGCGGTCGTGGCCTACGACCTGGCCCTGCGCTTCGAGGGCCTGGTCGAGGGCCTCTGCTACTTCAACACCGCCCCACCGTTCCTGGTCGAGGAGTACCAGGCCGCGGGCATCTCCCTGACGGGCTTCGGCGACGTCGAAGCCCGCCCGGAAACCGACTACCAGCTGCGCCAGGGCCAGCACCCCGATGCCCTGGCGGCCGAGCTGGACACGCCCCAGCGGCGCCGGCGCTACGTCGCCGACTTCTACGGCCACCGGCTCTGGGGCAGCCGGGGCTCGTTCACCGAGGCCGACGTCGACTTCATGACCGAGCCCTGGTCGGAGGAGGGGCGGCTGCGGGCGGGCTGGGCCGTCTACCAGCTCGCTCGCGGGACCCGGGTGGCCGAGGAGGTGCCCCGCCTCTTCGAGACGATGCCCGTGCCCTCCCTGCTCCTCTACGGCCCCGAGGACCAGGTCGTCCCCGAGGAGTTCACCGCCTGCTGCGAGGTGGCGTTCACGAACCGGACCGGACCGCTGGTCGTGCCCCGGGCCGGCCACTTCCTGCAGTGGGAGCGGGCCGACGTGCTCAACGGCTTGGTCGCGGGCTGGTTCTCCCAGTTCCGGTGAGCCGGGCGTTTTCTCGGGCCGCCGCGGTCGGGTTGCTGCTGCTGGCGGCGTGTGGTGACGACGGCGGAAGCCCGGTCGGGGGCGGGGCAACGGGTGTCGAGCTGACGGCGACCGCCACCCGCTCCAGCCTGTTCGACAGCCAACGCACCTTCCGCCTCGAGCTGACCAACGAGGGCGACGTCTCCGTCACGGTGGCGTCGGTCCAGCTCGACTCACCGCTGTTCGAGCCCGTGCCGGCCAGCCCCCGCGACACCCAGCTGGCCCCGGGCCAGCGGCTCCTGCTCCCCGTGCCCTACGGTCCGTCGATCTGTCCCGGCGCGGGCCGGTCGAACCTGGTGACGGTCGTGTCCGGTGACGAGGTCGTGGTCCCACTGGGCCAGGTCCCGGTGGGGGTCATGGACGCCCTCCACGAGGTGGAGTGCGGCGAAGCTGCGGTGCGGGACGCCGCTGACGTGGACTTCGGCGCTGACTGGACGTCGACCGGTCCCCGGTCGGCCCGGGGGGACGTCGTGGTCGAGACGCACGGCGAGACCGAGGTGACCGTCGACGGCGTGCGGGGCAACATCGTCTTCGGCGTGCGCGTGGCCGACACCGATCCGCCCCTCCTCACCGTCGCCGGGGCGGGCGAGGTCGGCCGCCTGCCGCTCGAGCTCGTCGTCGACCGTTGCGACACCCACGCCCTCATCGAGAGCAAGCGCACGTTCAAGTTCCCGCTGGAGGTGCGTCTGGACGGTGGTCCGCCGGCGCTCGTCGTGCTCGAGGCCGAGCCCGGCAGCCCGACCCGGGACGTCCTGGGCGGCCTGATCCAGGCCTGCATCGGCTGACGGTACGGTCGCGCCGGGCCGTGAGGCCCCGACGGGACCTGAAGGGGGACACATGGACCTGATCCTGCGCAACGGGACAGTCATCGACGGGACCGGGGCACCGCGCCGGTCGGCCGATGTCGGCGTGGCCGACGGCCGGGTCGTGGCGGTCGGCGAGGTCGCCAGCACCGACGGGGCGGAGGAGGTCGACCTCGGCGGACTGGTCCTGGCCCCCGGGTTCGTCGACATCCACACCCACTACGACGCCCAGGTCCTGTGGGACCCGGACCTGACGCCGTCGAGCTGGCACGGCGTGACCAGCGTGGTCGTGGGCAACTGCGGGTTCGGCATCGCCCCGACCCGACCGGAGCACCGCGAGACCATCGCCCGCACGCTGGAGAACGTCGAGGGCATGGCGTTCGACGCCCTCGTAGCCGGCATCGACTGGACCTTCGAGTCCTTTCCCGAGTACCTGGCCACGATCGACCGCCTCCCCAAGCGGCTGAACGTCGGCGTCCTCGCCGGGCACACCCCGACCCGCCTCTACGTCCTGGGCGACGAGGCGTCGGACCGGGAGGCGACCGAGGCCGAGGTGGCCGAGATGGCCGCCATCATCAAGGAGGCCCTCGAGGCGGGGGCGGTGGGGTTCTCCACGTCCGGGGCTCCCACCCACGCCGGGGCCTACGGCAAGCCCGTCCCCAGCCGCCTGGCCACCTACGACGAGATCAAGGCCCTCGCCGCGACGATGGGCGAGGTCGGCCACGGGGTGATGCAGGCCACGGTGGGGGCCAACCTGTTCATGGACCAGTTCGCCGAGATCTCCCAGCTCACCGGGCGACCGGTCTCCTGGACGGCGTTGCTCTCCGGGATGTGGGGCGACGGCGGAGCCGTCTCGATCATCGACGCCACGGCCGAGCGGGGCGGGGACGTGTGGCCACAGGTGGCCTGCCGTCCGCTGGTCATGCAGGTGACCATGGCCGACCCGTTCCCCATGGCCACGATGGCGTCGTTCCAGGAGGTCCTCGCCGTCCCCCACGACCAGAGGGCCGGCGTCTACCGGGACCCGGCGTGGCGTGCCCGCATGCACGCCGACCATTCTCTGTGGGGCGACCGCCTGGTCAAGGCGACCATCCAGGAGACCAACCTGCACCGCGACCTGGTGGACGGCCCGACCGTGGGGGAGCTGGCGGTCCAGCGGGGGGCCGACCCCCTCGATCTGATGATCGACCTCGCCCTGGAGGACGACCTGGCCACCCGGTACCGCATCGTGCTGGCCAACGACGACGAGGTCGAACTGACCACCCTGCTGCAGGACGAGCGAACGGTGCTCGGCCTCTCCGACGCGGGGGCCCATGCCAGCCAGCTCTGTGACGCCAACTTCTCCACCCACCTGCTGGGCGTGTGGGCCCGCGAACGGGGGGTCCTGAGCCTGGAACAGGCCGTGTGGCGCCTCAGCGGTCAGGCGGCGGAGGTGTTCCGCCTGGAGGGCCGGGGCCGCATCGTCGAGGGTGGCGCGGCCGACCTGGTCGTGTTCGATCCCGACACGGTGGGCTCCGAGCCCCTCGAGCGGGTCTGGGACCTGCCCGCCGGGGCCGACCGCCTGATCGCCCACAGCCGGGGCATCGAGCACGTCTGGGTCAACGGCACGGCGATCCGCCGGGAGGGTGAGGACCTCGATGCCCGCCCGGGCGCCCTGCTGCGGGGCGCGCCCTGATGGGGTCGCTGACACTGCGAATTTGAGTAGTGGCTACTCACCCCCCGGGGGGAGGGGTGGGCGATGATTGAACCATGATTCCCATCATCATCATCGTGGCCGTGGTGGTTCCGCTCGTGATCACCTTCGTGGTGCTCAAGAACGTGCGTTCCGCCTTCGGGATGTCGCCGGAGAAGCAGGCTCAGGCCCAGAACCTGGTCGCCACCGGCCAGAAGGCCCGAGCCATGATCCTCAAGGTGCAGCCCACCGGGATGATCGTCAACGAGATCAACATCCAGTGCCTGGTTGACTTCCAGCTGACCCCGCTGAGCGGGGGCGCCCCGTTCGCGGGCCAGAAGAAGATGATGAT
>DATDAH010000138.1:0-8865 GCA_036525535.1 Acidimicrobiales bacterium | reverse complement strand
CCTGGAACGGGCGCCCAAGCTCGTGCGCAACGAGGCCGGGAACGACGTGTGGACCTTCGGCGACGCCGTGATCGAGAACCCGGCGCTCAACGCCGTCGCCGGGCGGCCCTTGGAGGAGTACGGCCTCGAGCCCCAGAGCCTCGAGGAGATCCGGCCCGGTTGCTACGACGTGGACGAGCGGGTCAAGGACATGGACGCCGGCGGGGTCCTGGCCTCGATGAACTTCCCCTCCTTCCCGACCTTCACGGCCCGGTTGTTCGCCACTGACGACGTCGCCTTCTCTCTCGCCCTCGTGCAGGCCTACAACGACTGGCACATCGACGAGTGGTGCGGGGCCCACCCCGGGCGCTTCATCCCGATGGCGGTCCCCGCCATCTGGGACCCCCAGCTCACCGCCGACGAGGTGCGCCGGTGCGCCGACAAGGGGTGTCACTCGCTCACCTTCACCGAGAACCCCGCCGCCCTGGGCTACCCGAGCTTCCACGACGAGTACTGGGACCCGCTGTGGCGGTCCCTCTGTGACACCGACACCGTGCTGTCGGTCCACCTCGGGTCGTCGGGCAAGCTCTCCATCCCGGCCGTCGACTCCCCCCCCGACGTGATGATCACGCTCCAGCCGATGAACATCCAGTCGGCGGCCGCCGACCTGTTGTGGTCCCGCGTCATCAAGGAGTACCCGCAGCTGCGGATCGCCCTGTCCGAAGGGGGGACGGGGTGGATCCCCTACTTCCTCGATCGGGTGGACCGGACCTTCCAGATGCACAAGGCCTGGACGTTCCAGGACTTCGGCGGGCGGCTCCCGAGCGAGGTGTTCCGGGACCACTTCCTCACCTGCTTCATCAGCGACCCCATCGGTGTCGAGCTCCGCCACCACATCGGCATCGACAACATGGCGTGGGAGGCGGACTACCCCCACAGCGACTCCATGTGGCCGACGGCCCCGGAGGAGCTGGGCACGGTGTTCGCCGACAACGACGTGTCCGACGCCGACATCGCGAAGATGACCCACGAGAACGCCATGCGGTGGTACACCTTCGACCCGTTCGCCCACGTCCCGAAGGATGAGGCCACGGTCGGAACGCTGCGGGCCAAGGCTGCCGGCCACGACGTGTCGATCATGTCCCGCAGCACCCGGGCCCAGAACCACGAGGCCAGCCTCGCCGGGTTCCGGCGGCGAGCCGAACACGCCCTCGCCGCGCCGCAGTGAGCACCATGCGCCAGATGTCCCTGGTCGGGTTCATGCAGGCGGGCAACGTCACCGTCTACTCGGGCTCCTGGCGCCACCCGGCCACCGAGCACGGCTTCCTCGACGCCGGCTACTACCAGAAGCTGGGCCGGACCCTCGAGGAGGGCTGCTTCGACCTCATGTTCTTCGACGACCGCCTCGCCATGCCCGGCATCTACGGCGGGTCGGTGGCCGAGGCGGTGCGGCTCGGCGCCCGTCCGGTGAAGCTCGACCTGTCGATCGTGCTCGGCCTGGTGGCGGGGGCGACGTCGTCCATCGGGCTCGGCGCCACCTACTCGACGACCTACTACACGCCGTTCCACGTCGCCCGCACGTTCGCCACCCTCGACCATCTCTCCGGGGGCCGGGCCGCCTGGAACGTGGTCACGTCGGTGAACGACAGCGAGGCCCAGAACTACGGGATGAAGGAGGTCCTGGAGCACGACGCCCGCTACGACCGGGCCGACGAGTTCCTCGAGGCCACGACCGGCCTCTGGGACACCTGGGAGGACGACGCCCTCGTCCTCGACCGGGCCAGCGGGACCTTCGCTGACCCGGACAAGGTCCACGAGCTCAACTACGAGGGCGACTGGTTCAGCGTCCGCGGTCCCCTGACCGTGCCCCGGTGCCCGCAAGGCCGACCGGTGCTCCTCCAAGCGGGGTCGTCCGGCCGGGGCCAGGAGTTCGCCGCCAAGTGGGCCGAGCTGATCTTCACGGGTGACCCCGGCATCGACGTCGCCCGCTCGCACTACAAGGGCCAGAAGGAGAGCATCGCCTTGGCGGGGCGGGACCCCGACCAGGTGAGGATGCTGCCGATGGCCTACACCGTGGTCGGCGAGTCCACGGCGCACGCCCAGGAGCGCGAGCAGCTCTTCCTGAACGACCTGGTCGACCCCAAGGCCTCGCTCACCCTGCTCTCCGAGCTGATGAACCACGACTTCTCGTCGATGGCGCTCGACGACCCGATCACCGACGAGCTCATCGAGTCCGTCTCCGGGATCCGGGGCCTCGTGCAGAACCTGCGCAAGCACATCGGCGGGGACACCCTGACCCTCGCCGACCTGGCCGGCCACCGGGCCACCCTCCTGCAGGGCCCCCGCTTCGTCGGCACCGCCACCGAGGTCGCCGACCAGATGCAGGAGTGGTTCGAGGGCGACGCCTGCGACGGCTTCGTCATCGCCGCCACCCACGTCCCCGGGGCCTACGAGGACGTCGTCCGGCTGGTCGTGCCCGAGCTGCAGCGCCGGGAGGTCTTCCGCGAGAAGTACACGGGCTCGACCCTGCGGGACCACCTGGGCATCGCCCGCCCCGAGGTGGCCGCTCGTGCCTGACCGCGGGCCTGGTCCCCTCGACGGCGTCCGCGTCGTCGAGTTCGCCACGCTCGCCGCCGGCCCGATGGTCGGCACCGCCCTCGGGGAGTTCGGGGCCGAGGTGATCAAGGTTGAGCAGCCCGGCGCCGGCGACCCGATGCGGACCTGGGGGGAACGGCGCGAGGGCATCGGCCTCGTGTGGAAGAGCGTGAGCCGCAACAAGCGCTGCGTGACCCTCGACCTGCGCCAGCCTGAGGGCCAGGACCTCTTCCACCGGCTGCTCGACACCAGCGACGTGCTCGTCGTCGGCAACCGGCCGAGCGCCCTCGAGCGCTGGGGCATCGACTACGCGTCGGTCCACGCGGCCCACCCGCAGGTCGTGATGCTCCACCTGACCGGGTACGGGGCGGGCGGACCGAAGAGCGATCGCCCCGGCTTCGGGACCCTGGCCGAGGCCATGAGCGGGTTCGCCCACTTGACCGGCCAAACCGACGGGCCTCCGACCCTGCCCCCGTTCATGCTGGCTGATGGGGTGGCGGCGCTCGCCGCGACCTACGCGGTGATGATCGCCCTCTACCACCGCGACGTCCACGGTGGGGGCGGCCAGCTCATCGATGTGAACCTGATCGAGCCCCTGGCCCGTCTCATGGAGTCGGCGACCCTGGCCTACGACCAGCTCGGGGTCGTCCAGGGCCGGGTCGGCAACATGCTCCCGGCCAGCGCTCCCCGCAACGCCTATCGCACCGCGGACGACCGGTGGGTCGCCGTCTCCAGCGCGGCGCCGAACATCGCCGTCCGCCTCTTCCGGGCCATCGGCCGCCCGGACCTGGCCGAGGATCCCGACTACGTCGATCCCGTCCGCCGACCGGCGCACGCCGCCGAGCTGGACGACCTGGTGGCGACCTGGATCGGGGCCCGGACCCTGGACGAGGCGATGGCGGTCTTCGAGGCGGCCGAGGTCGCCGCCGCCCCCGTGTACGACGCGCCCCAGCTGCTGGCCGACGAGCACCTGCAGGCCCGGGGCACCTTCGTGCTCGTCGCCGACCCGGATTTCGGCGAGGTCACCGTCCAGGCTCCGGTGGTGGTGCTCAGCGAGACCCCGGGGCGGATCGATCACCTCGGCCGGGATCTGGGGGCCGACAACGAGGCCGTCTACGGCGGGATCCTCGGGCTGTCCGCCGACCAGCTCGCCGACCTCGAGTCGACGGCCGTCATCTGATGGGCCAGCCCCGGGCCCGGCGCTCCGAGCTGGCCACGCCGGCCAGCAGCGAGAAGATGTGCGCGCGGGCACCGTCGTCCGGGGCCGACCTGGTGTTCCTCGACCTCGAGGACGCCTGCGCCCCGTCGGCCAAGGTCGGAGCCCGGGCGATCGCGGTGACCGCGCTCGCCGACCAGGACTGGGGCCGGACCGTCCGGGCCGTTCGGGTCAACGGCCTGGACACCATCTGGTGCCACGACGACATCATCGAGGTCGTTACGGGCGCCCGCGAGGCGCTCGACGTCCTCATCGTCCCGAAGGCCCGCTCGGCCCGGGACGTCTGGTGGGTCGACGTCCTCCTCACCCAGTTGGAGGCCAAGCTCGGCCTCCAGAAGCGCATCGGCCTCGAGGTGCTGATCGAAGACGCCGAGGGGCTGGCCAACGCCGTGGAGATCGGCCGGGCCAGCGACCGGCTGGAGGCGCTCATCTTCGGTGCGGGCGACCTGTCCGCCTCCCAGCACGCTCGGGTGGACGGGAACTTCGACCCGGTCAGCGAGTACCCCGGCGACTTCTGGCACTTTGCCCGCGTCCAGGTGGTGACCGCGGCGCGGGTGGCCGGCATCGACGCCATCGACGCCCCGTATCCCGCCTATCAGGACCCCGACGGCTATCGCCGTTCGGCCACCCACGGCAGCCTGCTCGGCTTCGACGGCAAGTGGGCCATCCATCCCTCCCAGATCGCGATCGCCAACGAGGTCTTCGCCCCCACGGCCGAGGAGATCGAAGCCGCCGAGCAGTCGGTCGAGGCCTACCGGGCGGCGGAGGCCGACGGCGTGGGCGCCATCGGCCGCGACGGCCGCCTCGTCGACGCCGCCCACATGCGCCTGGCCGAGAACGTGCTGCACAAGGCCGCCATCGCTCGAGGGGAGATCCCGCCCACGTAAGTCATCGGGCTGCCCCCGTTCTGGCGCCCGATTGTGGGGTCAGGGCACCACAATCAGGCGCCAGAACGAGAGGCGGTCACGGGGCGAACCGGTCAGTCGGCAGGTGGGGGAGTGAGGAGGGCGGCGACCATGCCGCCGTCGACGAGGAGGTCGGTGCCGGTCACGAAGGAGGCGGCCGGGCTCAGGAGGAACGCGGCGGCGGCGGCGATCTCCTCGGGCCGGCCGGTGCGACCGGCGGCGGAGGCCGCGACCATGCCCCGCATCCCCTCACCGTGGGGTCCGGCCAGCTCCTCCTCGCCCATCGGGGTCGAGGTGATGCCGGGGCTGATCGAGTTGATCCGGGCCTGACGCTTGCCCCATGGCCCACTGGCCTGCTGGACGAGGAAGCGGACCACCCGCTTGGCGTAGGCGTAGGCCAGACCCGGGTCGGTGTCCCGCATGGACCGGACGCAGGGGACCCCGCCAAGCTCGCTGGACCGGACACCGGCGAGCGCGGCGGCCTCCTCGGCGGGGAGCGGCCCGACGAGGTAGCCGGAGTTCGAAGAGATGATCACGCCCGCCCCGCCCGGCGCGATCACCTCGGCGAAGGACTCGAGCGCGTGGGCCACACCGATCAGGTCGACGGCGACGATCCGCTCGGCGGGAGCCTGCACCGGCGAGAGGCCGGCCGTGTGGGCCAGCGCGGTCACGGGTCCCAGAGCGGCGGCGGCCGTGGCCAGCGCGCTGACCGACCCGGCGTCGGCGACGTCCACCTGCCGGGTGGTGACGTCGTAGCCGTCGCCCTGCAGCCGGGCGGCCGCGGCCTCCAGCAGCGTCTCGTCGAAGTCGGCGAGGAGCACCTGGTGGTCCCCGCCGGTCTGCCGGGCGATCGCCTCGCCCATCCCGCCGACCCCGGTGACCACCAGCACGTCGTCCATCGGCCCGAGGATAATCTTCATCTCGAATCACAAGAGTCCGGTTCTAGGGGGGACATTGAGCACGCCGCTCCGGGTGGTCCAGTGGGCCACCGGCAACATCGGGACGAGGTCGCTGCGGGCGATCATCGAGCACCCGGACCTCGAGCTCGTCGGGGTGCACGTGCACGCCGACGACAAGGTCGGGAAGGACGCCGGCGAGCTCTGTGACGCCGGCCCGACCGGCGTCCTCGCCACCGGCTCCATCGATGACGTCCTCGCCCTCGGGGCGGACTGCGTGCTCTACATGCCGCAGGGCTGCGACGTCGACGACGTGTGTCGGATCCTGGCGTCGGGCACGAACATCGTGACGACACGCGGTGAGTTCGTCCGACCGGCGAGCATGGACCCCGAGGCCCGTCGACGGGTCGAGGACGCCTGCGCGGAGGGCGCCACGTCGATCCACGCGACGGGCAGCAGCCCCGGCTTCATCTCGGAGGCGTTGCCGATCGTGCTCTTGACGATGCACCGCCGACTCGACCGGCTGCAGATCGACGAGTTCGCCGACATGTCGTCGCGCGACTCACCCGAGCTGCTCTTCGAGCTGATGGGTTTCGGCGGCGACCCGGCAGCCTTCGACGCGAGGCGCTTCGGCCACCTGGCCCACGCGTTCGGTCCGTCCCTGTCGGTGCTCGCCGACGCCATCGGGCTGCCGATCGACGCCATCGAGTCCAGCGGCGAGGTCGCGGTGGCCGCCCACGACGTCGCGATCGCCGCCGGAACGGTCGAGGCCGGCACCGTCGCCGCCCAACGCCCCATCGTCACCGCGCTCCGGGACGGCGAGCCGCTCATGCGGTTCCGGGCGAACTGGTACGTCACGACCGATGTCGAGCCGGCCTGGGACCTACGGGAGACCGGCTGGCGGGTGCAGGCGCTCGGCGACACGCCCATCGACCTCGAGATCCGGTTCCCGGTCGACCCGGCGCACTACGCCGAGGTGTCGCCCGGCTTCACCGCCCACCCCGCCGTCAACGCCGTGGCCACGGTGTGCGCGTCGGCTCCGGGCATCCGCACCACCTTCGACCTCCCGAAGGTCATTCCCCGGCTGGGCTGACCAACCGCGGTCTCTCAGCTGACCGGAAGGGCGAGCGTCTTCTGCTCGAGGTACTCCTCGAGGCCGGCCACACCCATCTCGCGACCGATGCCGGACTGCCGGTACCCCCCGAACGGGGCGTCGGGGGCGTACCACATGCCCCCGTTGATGCTGACGGTGCCCGCCCGGATGCGGCGGGAGACGGCGGTCGCCCGCTCGTCGTCGGCGCCGAACACGGTGGCGGAGAGGCCGAAGATCGAGTCGTTGGCGATGGCCACGGCGTCGTCGTCGTCCCGGTAGGGGAGGATCACCAGCACCGGTCCGAAGAGCTCCTCCTGGGCGATCGCCGAGTCGGGCTCGACGTCGGCGAGGAGGGTGGGCTCGTAGAAGAAGCCGCGGGGCAGGTGCTCGGGCCGCCGACCTCCGGTGACGATCTTCGCCCCGTCGGCGGAGGCCCGCTGGACGTAGCCGTCGACCTTCTCGCGTTGACGCTCGTTGATGAGCGGCCCCATCATCATCGAGGGGTCGGTGGGGTCGCCGTACGGGACCCCGGCCAGCGTGTCGGCCACGAGGTCGACCATCTCGGCCAACTGGGCCTCGGGCACGAGCAGACGGGTCGTGATGGCACAGCCCTGCCCGGCGTGGGAGCAGATCGTGAAGCCGGCGATCATGGCCGTCAGGGCGGGGTCGGCGTCGTCCAGCATGACGAAGGCCGACTTGCCCCCGAGCTCGAGGAACACCTTCTTCACGGTGTCGCTGGCCGCCGCCATGATCCGGCGCCCGACCGGGGTCGACCCGGTGAACGTGACCATGTCGACCATCGGGTCGGTCACCAATGCCTCCCCGACCTCGACGGACGAGGAGGTGAGGACGTTGACGACGCCCGGGGGGATCTCGGTGTGCTCGGCGATGATCTGCCCGATCGACGCGGTCAGCCAAGGGCTGTCGGGTGGTCCCTTGAGCACGACGGTGCACCCCGCGGCGAGGGCGGGCACGAGCTTCGCCAGGGAGATCTGCAGCGGGTAGTTGTAGGGCACGATGGCGGCGGCCACGCCGACCGCCTCCTTCTCGACCCAGCGGCGGTGCTGCCCACCCCGGACCTCCGCGGTGCCGAGGTCCTCGGTGAACTCGTAGCGGTCGAGCAGGTCGGCGTACCACCCGATCATCTCCACCGGCGTGTCCAGTGCGGGCCCACCGGTGGTCAGCATCACCGGGACCCCGGTCTCGGCCACGATCAGCGGCCGCAGGTTCTCCGCCTCGGCCTGGAAGCCGGCTTGCAGTTGCCGGAGGCAGCGGGCCCGGAAGGCCGGGTCCGTGGCCCAGTCCGTCGTGTCGAAGGCTCGCCGGGAGTCCTGGATGGCCTCCCGGGTGTCGGCGAGGGTGGCGTCCGCCGCGGTGCCCAGGACCTCCTCGGTGCTCGGGTTGACGGTCTCGAAGGTCTGGTTGCCCTCGGCGGGACGGAGCTCCCCGCTGATGAGCAGTCGCTCGTCGTGCCACATGCCGCGGAAACTAGCTTCTCCGATTTGGAGAGGCAACCGGCCGCCGGGAGGGAGCGACTTGCCTGACCCCCGCTCGCCGTCTAACCATGTAGAGGTCTTCAAGGGGTTGGAGACCGGTCGCCAACGGCCGTCAGGGGGGAGTGACCGCGATGTCGAGAACCATGGCCCGACTGGTGGCTGCGTTGCTGGCGCTGGCCCTCGTGGCCGCCGCCTGCGGTAGCGACGATTCCGGCGGTGGGGACGGCAGCGGGGACGGCGGAGACGGCGGAGGCGAAGAAGCGGCCGCCGTCGAGGTCGACTACGAGGCCATCGGGCTGTGGGACGACGGCCCGTGTGACGAGGCGATGGAGCCGTTGAAGATCGGGCTCATGACCGTCTTCGAGTCGCCGGTCCTGTCCCTGGAGGACCAGGCCATCGCCCTCGAGGCCTCGGCCGAGGCGTTCAACGCCCGCGGCGGCGCCAACGGCGCCTGCATCGAGGTCACCACCTGCGACGACGGCGGCAACGCCGACCAGGCGCGGGCCTGCGTACGAACCGTCGACGAGGCCGGTGTCGTGGCGACGGTGAACGACCAGGGCACCGCCGGCCAGGCCGACGTGTCACCCGCCATGGCGGAGGCCGGGATCCCCCGCGTCGCCTCCAACGTCGTGTCCGAGGACTGGGGCGACCAGAACGCCTACCCGCTCGACGCCTCCGGCACCGG
>DATDAH010000137.1:0-7699 GCA_036525535.1 Acidimicrobiales bacterium | reverse complement strand
GGAACCGCGTACTTCGAAGCCCGATTTGGGAGCCACCCGCCAGCGCTGCCACGCCCCATCGGTGCCCGTCGATTCTGACGTGTCCGTTGATGACAGTTCCGTCATGTCCAGACCTCGTTCTGTGGCAACCGTCATCGGAAACCTACAGGCATCGGTGAGCACGGTCCGGCAGCCGCGTGGGCGGACAACGGATCAGAAGGTTGGGGGTTCGAGTCCCTCCGAGCGCGCTGGATTCCTCTCCCGCAAGGAAGCCGACCTCAGATGAGTGAGATCGGCTGAACGCGACACCGGCCCGCCACGCCGGACGCTGTGCTCGACCAGCCGCCCACCACGTCGGCGAAGCGCGCCAAGCGACGCTGCTGCGCAGACAGGTCCATGAGTGGGGGAACCCGGTCGGGCTGGGGAGCCGCCGAGCCGGCGGCTAGACGCTGCGGCCGCGGCTCCGGATGACATTCAGGACCACGACGACCAGAACGACGGCAACCAAGATGACAAGCAGGGTGTAGAGCATGGACAGGGGCCTACCCCGAACGGGGCAGTTCATGCCCCCGGTTCGACGCGCTGTCAGGTCCGGATGACCCTTGCCCACCCGATCCCCGACCGGATCGGTTGACCGCTTGCGGCTGCGGCCACACCTCCTGACCTCGCGCACAGCGGGTTCGGGCCCCGCCGAGCGCGCGGTTACGGTCCGCGCCGTGGACGTGGAGCGGAACCCGCACGCCGGGGTGCCGTTCACCGACGACGACGACGTGGTCGCCTCGATGCTCGAGGAGCTCAGCGCGCCCGCGCTGCTGTGCTCGCTGGTGCACATGACCGGCGACCCCTCGTGGATCCGCGAGCGGGCGCTGCCTCAGGCCGCGACCTCCACGCAGTTCCAGTGCGGACTCGATGAGGACGAGCGGGCGGAGATCTTCCGCGCCGCGCTGCCGGCCGTCGCCGCTTATCGGGACGCCGGATGCGAGCCCCACCCGCTCTCCCCCGAGCTGCTGCGGGAGCTGATGTCCTTCCTCGCCGGCGAGACCGTCCCCGACCGGCTCGCCCCGATGCTGTTCGAGGACCTGCAGTTCGACGGGATCGACCCCCGCGCCATCGCCTGGGGCGACGAGATCGGCGACGACGTGAAGGCGGCGGCCCCGGTCATCGTGATCGGCTGCGGCCAAGCGGGCATCCTCGCCGGCATCCGCCTCGCCCAGGCCGGACTCCTGTTCACCATCATCGACAAGAACGACGGCCCCGGGGGGACCTGGTGGGAGAACCGGTACCCCGGCGCCCGGGTCGACGTGGGCAGCCACCAGTACTGCTACCCGTTCCGGCCTGCGGACCACTGGAGTGAGTACTACTGCCGCCAGCCCGAGCTCCGGGACTACTTCGCCGAGGTCCTCGACGAGCACGGGCTGGGTCCGCACTGTCGGTTCGGCACCACCGTGACCCGGCTGGTGTGGGACGAGGGAGACGGCTCGTGGCTCGTCGGCCTCCGCACCGCGGCGGGCGTCGACGAGGAGCAGCGCGCCCGGTTCGTCATCAGCGCCGTCGGCTCCCTGAACATCCCGAGGCTCCCGGACATCGAGGGCATGGACACCTTTGCCGGCCCGACGTTCCACTCGTCGCGGTGGCCCGACGACCTCGACATCAGTGGGACACGGTTCGCCCTGATCGGCGCCGGCGCGAGCGGGTTCCAGATCGCCCCGACGATCGCCGACGACGTCGACTCGCTGACCATCTACCAGCGCACCGCGCAGTGGATGTTCCCGAACTTCGTGTACCGGACGACCGTGCCGCCCGGTGAGCGGTGGGCGCTGCGCCATCTGCCGTTCTACGCCCGCTGGTTCCGCTTCATCATGGGGTACACCGGCATCGCCGGCGGCACCGCGCCCTACCGCA
This sequence comes from Acidimicrobiales bacterium, assembly GCA_036525535.1. Lineage (GTDB taxonomy): Bacteria > Actinomycetota > Acidimicrobiia > Acidimicrobiales > DATDAH01 > DATDAH01. Next base: position 5,818 of record DATDAH010000137.1, on the reverse strand, counting down.
TCGACCCCGAGTACCGCCACCCCGACGGATACGGCGTCAACGAGGGCAACGCCACGCGCGGTGAGCTGCTGGCCGGTTGGATCCGCTCCCAGCTCGACGGCCGCGAGGACCTGATCGAGAAGTCGCTCCCCGACTATCCCGCCATGGGCAAGCGGATCCTCCAGGACGACGGCTACTGGCTGCGCAACCTGTGTCGACCCGACGTCGAGCTGGTCCGCACCGCGATCGATCGGATCGTCCCGGGGGGGGTACTGACCATCGACGGCGAGCTCCGGGAAGCCGACGTGATCTGCTTCGCGACGGGGTTCCGCCACAACGACTTCCTGGCCTCCATGGCCGTCACGGGTCGCGATGGCATCGACCTGCGCGCGCAGTGGGGCGACGAGCCGACGGCCTACCTCGGCATCACGGTGCCGAACTTCCCGAACCTGTTCTGCCTCTACGGCCCGGGCACGAACCTCGCCCACAGCGCCAGCCTCTTCTTCCACGCCGAGTACCAGACCAGCCACGCCCTCGACGCCATCCACGCCGTGCTCACCCGGGGCGCCCGCAGCATCGAGGTCGACCCGGCGGTACACGACGCCTATGCCGACCGGCACCAGCACGAGATCAGCCAGCTCGTATGGGCCCACCCCGCCATCACCCACAGCCACTACAAGAACCCGACCGGCCGCGTCTACACGCTGTCGCCCTGGGCTATGGACGAGTACTGGGCGCTCACCCGCCACCTCGACCCGAAGGACTACCGGATCACCTGACCGTCCAGGTCGGCAGGAGCAGCATCCCGGCCAGGTGTGCTCATGCCCACGGCGTCCAGTCGGTGGGCCGTCCGCAGACGGCCCCCGCGCAGGTGAGGAGTGCCCGCCGGGCCGAGTCGAGCTCCTCGACCACGGCCTCGTAGGGAGGCTGATCGGCGAGGTTGGTGAGCTCGTCGGGGTCGGCGACCAGGTCGTAGAGCTCGTCGCCGTACTGGCTCGTCCAGTACATCCACCGGGCCGTCCGGACCCCGGAGTAGTCCGGCGCGCACGAGCATCCCGCGGTCGTCCGGCCGTAGAGGAGGAGGTGGCGGTCCTCGGCCCACTGCCGCGGCCGCGCGCCTTCGAGGACGTTGTGGAGGGAGACCCCGTCCATCGTGATGGGCATCTGACCCCTCGCGTAGTGCAGGACCGTCGGGACGAGGTCGATGCCCGCGATGGGGAGGTCGACCGTCTCCCCCCGGTCCTCGGCCGGCACCATCGGACCGGCCACGATGAAGGGGACACGGATCGAGGGCTCGTACGGGAGGTACTTCTCGTGCGTGAACCGGTGCTCGCCGTAGAAGTAGCCGTTGTCGGACGTGAAGACGATCATCGTGGACCCGAGCTCGTCGGTGGTGCGGAGGGCGTCGACGATGCGCTCCACCGCCTCGTCGACCGCCTGGAGCGACCGCAGCGACGACCGCCAGTGCCGATCGATCTGTGCGGTGGCGGCGCGGCCGATCCGAGGTCGCTGGCGCCGCTTGTCCGAGGTGTCGGCCTCGTCGAACGACGGCGTGCGTGGCGCCCGCACCCCGCGGAAGAGGTCGGCGTGGCGCGCCGCCCAAGTCGGACCGTGGGACACCGAGTGGGGGGCGTAGGTCGAGAGCTGGACGAAGAAGGGTCGGTCGAGAGCCGAGGCGCGCTCGATCATCGCCACGGTCTCGTCGGCGAGGACATCGGTCATGTAGCGGGGCTGCTCGACGCGCTGGCCGTTGTCCGAAAGGGTCGTGTTCTGGTAGGTCTCGTACCGGATGACCGCCCGCCAGTCGTCCCACCCCGGCGGGGTCACCGGCTCGGGGAGGTAGCCGTTCAGGTACTTCCCGACGAAGCCGGTGAAGTACCCGGCGTCGTGGAGCGAGATCGGGAGCGAGGCCCGCTCGAGGCCGAGGTAGGCCGCCTCGAGCTCGGCGGTCGCGTGCCGGTCGGTGGTGTTGGTCGTGACCCCGTGGTTCGTGGCGTACCGACCCGTCAGCAGCGTCGCCCGGGACGGGCAGCACAGGGGGTACGGCGCGATCGCTTCGGTGAAGGTGAGCCCTCGGCCCCCGATGAGGCGTCGGGTCGACGGCATGGTGTCGAGCTGGGCGAGCGTCTGGTCGTCGGTGAGGATCACGACGACGTTCGGCTGGGAGCTGGTCGCGGCGGCCGTTGCCGGCTCGACCCCACGGAGGGGTGCCACGGCGACGAGCGTCGCCGCGAGGAGCACCGGTGCGACCGACGCCGCCAATCGTGGGGGGAGGCCTCGCATCGTCGGGACGGTCAATCCGGCTTTCTACCAAAATCCGACCGGAATATTCAACTATCGACAACTTGACGATTGCCGCCCCGGAACTCGCTTGTCCTCGTGGACCAGCGCGGGGAACGCTCGACGGCTGATGTCCGTGTTGACACCGCGTCTCGAGGTTCGCCTGCCGGCCGAGGGTGACCGCGAGCGGTTCGTGCAGCTGTTCGGTGACGAGGACTTCATGGTCTTCTCAGGCGTGCTCGACGTGGACAGCGCTCATCGTCGCTTCGACGAGATGCTGGAGCGAGCTGCAGAGCTGTCATTCGCAAAACAGCCGGTCATCGAGCGCCGGACAGGCTCGATCATCGGCTACTCGGGCGTGGACTGGTTCGACTTCGAGGAGCAGCGGCGCCTCGAGTACGGATATCGGCTCGTTCCCGAGGCGCGGGGGAAGGGCTACGCGACCGAGGCGGGGAGGGCGCTCCTCACCCTGGCCGAAGCGACGTTCGCCGGCGAGATCCTCGCCATGATCGACCCGCGGAACGTCCCGTCGCAGAACGTCGTCCGCAAACTCGGTTTCGTGTTCTGGAAGCAGGCGGTCGTTTCCGGATTCCTCGACAACCTCTACCGACTGCGCCTTCGAGTCCCTCCGAGCGCGGGGTCGGGTGCTACGCGGGAGTGGCCGCTCCGAACCAGCTCGCCATTGCGTGAGGCAGCTCGGGGTCCGTGAGATCTCCGGTCCAGGCGACGTGCCCGTCGGGTCGGATCAACACGGCCGGGGGTGCAGCGACTTCGCCGAGGACCGGGAGCTCCCACACGCCATCGTGCGTGGCGTTGACCAACTGGACTCGATCCGCCCACGGAGCTTTGTCGAAGCCGCCGGGCTCATCGAGGTTCAGGAGCACGGGCCGGGCCTCGTGCAGCAGGGTGAACACGCGCGTGGGACCGTCCGCGGTTTGCAGGTCGAGGTCGGGCATGCGCCGCCCGACCAGCGGGTGGCCCTCGCCGAGGTCGTAGTGGATGTCGAGCGCGCAGAGCTCGGCGGCGATGCGCCGGCGGGGCTCGTCCAAGCTCAACAGGTCGACCATGGTGTCGCGGAGAGCCTGGTGGCGCTCGTCGGGGGTGCCGAGCGCGACCTGCGCGCTTGTGTTGTGCAGCACCCGGGCCGCGACCGGATGCCGTTCGGCGTGGTAGGTGTCCAGGAGGCTCTCGGGTGAGGTCCGCTTGACCACCTGGGCCAGCTTCCATCCCAGGTTCACCGCATCCTGCACGCCCGTGTTGAGGCCCTGGCCGCCGTGCGGGGGATGCACGTGGGCGGCGTCACCGGCGAGCAGCACACGGCCCTCGCGGTAGGACGCGGCCTGCCGGGACGTGTCGTTGAAACGGGAGATATAGGTCGGGCTGTGCACGCCGTAGTCCGAGCCGTAGATCCGGATGAGCGCCTCGCGGAGGTCCTGCAGGGTGGGCTCAGTGGAGCTCTCGGGCGGTCGTTCCATGAGCACGACCCCGTACGGCCCTCCGCCCTCCGGGTTGACGGGACCGAGGCCACCACCCTCGGGGCGCATGCCGATCTCCGGCTGCTCGTCCATCTGGACCTCGGCGATGATCGCGCTGCTCGAGGGATCCAACCCGGGGAAGGCGATGCCTGACGTCCTGCGGACCAGGCTTCGTCCTCCGTCGCAGCCGACGAGGTAATCCGCCCGGAGCGACGTGTCGTCGGACAGCTCGACATCGACGCCGGTCTCGTCCTGGGTGAAGCCCACCACCTCGCGGCTGCGCAGGATCGGAACCCCGAACTCGCCGACCCAGTCCGCCAGGATGGGCTCGAAGCGGCTCTGCCACAGGGCGAGGATGTAGTTGTGGCGGGTGGGGAAGTCGCTGAGGTCCAAGGGGATTCCGGCGAACCCGTGCGCCGGGGCGGTGTACCCCGCTTCGAGGAACCGTTCCGCGATGCCCCGCTGATCGAGCACCTCGATCGTGCGGGCGAGCAGCCCACCGGCCCGCCGCCCTTCGACTGACTGGTCGGCGCGCCGTTCGACGATGGCGACGTCGATCCCTGCCGACGCCAGCTCGCCCGCCAACATCAGCCCGGTCGGGCCGCCGCCTGCGATGACCACCGCATGCTCGGTCATCGCTGCTCCCCGGCAAGCGCCGAGATCGACCCATCTACTGAATGCAACACACGCATTCCACAACTCCTGGTCCATGGTTCTGGTCGTGATCGGCTCAGCGAACGAGTCATGTTCAACACGTTTGGGTCGCTTGCGGCAAGCCCCCTCCCGCGCGCTACGTTTCTCATGGCGGCGAAGTTCACGCTCGACGATGCGGGCGAACGGACCGGTCCCTACCTCGGCCACGCCGAGTGACGAAGGGGCAGACATGGGCTACGAGGTCATGGTGCGCCACGCCGAAGCAAGCCCGACGGCTGTCGTCGCCCAGGCGACCACCTGGGCCGACTTTCCCGGCCTTTGGGGGCAGCTCCTCGACGAGGTCTACGCGTTCATTCGGGCCGGTGGGACGACCCAGACCGGCCACAACGTCATGCTCTACCTCGACGACGTCCCCAACGTGGAGGTCGGCGTCCAGGTCGACGGTCCGTTCGTCGCCTCGGGCCGGGTGACGCCTTCGCAGCTCCCGGCGGGTCGCGTCGCCACGACGGTCCACCGCGGTGCCTACGACGGCCTGGGTGCGGCTCACGAGGCTGTGCGTGCCTGGTGCGCCACCCACGGGCACTCGCTCACCCGCACGCGTTGGGAGGTCTACGGCGACTGGCGGGAAGACCCTCGGGAGCTCGAGACGGAGATCGCCTACCTCCTGCAGTGATCTCCCGATCGGTCAGCGGATGGGGTCGGTGCCGTGGACCACGCCCCACCGCTGCGTGTCCTCGAGAACACGGCGGACGGCGGCGGCGGCGTTGACGGGGCGCAGGGCGCCGCCTTCACGCTGCAGATCGTCGTGCACCTCGACCAGGAGGTCGACCCCGGCGGTGTCGAGGTAGGTGACCCAACCCACGTCGACCACCAGCGGACCTCTGACGGATCCCTCGGTCCGTTCTCGCAGCGCGCGGTACCGCTCCACGGCGACGTCGAGCTCGGCGCGGAACGCGTCGATCGTGCCGGCGTGGACCTCGCTCGTGCCGACCACCATGTAGAGGTCGCCGGTGCCGTCGCTCCCGGTGGTTCCCATGTCCTCTCCGAAGATCGTCGTCTCGTTGGCGCCGTCCGAGGCGCGTGGGCGCCGGTTCGCACCTACCCAGCACAGGTGCCGTCAAGCCGCGCCCCCGTCCTGCGGGAGCTCGTCCACGGCCAGACCGGCCGCGGTGCCCGGCTATCGGACGGCGTGGGAGGCCCACCCGAGCTCGTTGAACCGGGCCTCGGCCGCGCTGACGGCTACCAGGCCTGACGGCCGAGGAAGGCGAGGAGCTTGGTCTGCTCGTCGGCCCCCTCGGGTGGCGTGAGCTCGGGGCCGAAGACCTCGGGCTGGCGGATCGCCTCGGGGGGCATCTCGGCGAAGGCCTCGGCCCAGCCGGCGAGCTCCTTCGCGTCGAAGCGGAAGTCCCGGTTGAAGGACCGCGCCAGGT
>DATDAH010000136.1:0-10712 GCA_036525535.1 Acidimicrobiales bacterium | reverse complement strand
CGATGCGCCGGCTCCGGGCCGTGGCCACCGTCGATGAACAAGAAGCCGAGGGGCGTGGTCCAGTGGGCGGCCACCGTCGTGGAGTCGCCGATGATCGCGACCACGGCGTCCTCCAGGTCGGCCCCGAAGATGGTGCGGCGGAAGTGGGGCAGCGTGTCCATCAGCCCGCTGTCGGGGTCGACCAGGTCGGCCTCATGGTGCTCCCATCCGGCCTGGTTCTCCTCCGAGCCGCGGTGGTGGTCAACCGTGAAGAGAACGGTGCCGTTGGCCTCGGCGGCGGCGCCCAGGTACACGGCCGACTTGCCGCAGTAGGTGCCGACCTCGAGGAAGGGGCCGGGCGAGGCCAGCGCGGCGTCATGGAGGGCCAGGCCCTCATCCGGCGGCATGAAGCCCCGGGCAGCCTCCGCGGCGGCCTGGAGGCGCGGGTCCAAGGCGGTCAGACGGCGGGCGCGGACCCGAGCTCGGCGTCGAGCTCCTCGTCCGGCGGGAAGTGCATCTGGTTGCCGAACATGATCCGGTCGAGGAAGAGGAACTTGAACACCCAGACGAGGCCGAAGCCCACGGCGTTGGCCACGTTGACGGCGAGCTCCGAGCCGGCGAACCACTGCTCGGCGTAGTGGGCACAGATGGTCGACAGGACGAGGCCGATGAGCGTGATGATCCAGAACGGCAGGACCTCGGTCATGAACCGGTTCTTGTCCCGCTTGCCCCAGACCCAGTAGCGGTTCATGAGGTACGCAGGGAAGGCCATGATCGTGACGGCCACGAGGTTGGCCTTGACGAACGACCAGTCGAGGCCGACGGTGAAGATGAGCAGCATGACCTGCGTGAACGGGAAGGCCACGGCGGAGACCGCTGAGTACTTCAGCATCTTGCGGTAATCCGCCTCGCGGATGCGCGCGAGGACTTCCGCGCGGGACTTCGCCATGAAGCCCATCGTAGCGGTGGGCGCGGGAGCATCGACCAGGGCCATGGCCGTCCTATCGGCACCGGTAGGGTCCGCGTTGATGTCTCAGGAAGCGGTCGACGACCTCTGCGCGCTGCTCGATCTCGAGGCCATCGAAGTCAACATCTTCCGAGGCACCAGCCCGGACGAGGACCGCCAGCGGGTGTTCGGGGGGCAGGTGGCGGGCCAGGCCCTCGTCGCCGCGGCCCGTACCGTCGACGCCGACCGGCCGGTGCACTCGCTGCACGCCTACTTCCTGCGCCCCGGCGACCCGACGGTGCCCATCCTGTTCGAGGTCGACCGCATCCGGGACGGGCGCTCGTTCACGACTCGACGGGTCGTGGCCGTCCAGCACGGGAAGGCCATCTTCAACCTGCAGGCGTCGTTCCACCGGCTCGAAGACGGTCTCGACCACCAGGTGGACCTGGCCGACGCCATGTGGGACGGCACGCTGCCGCCCGAGCCGGAGACGTTGCCCGACTGGCGGACCCGGATGGAGCCGTTCGCCGAGCGCTTCGGCGCCGATCTCGACCGGCCCCGGCCCATCGACACCCGCAACGTCGACTGGTCGTGGGGCCAGCGCCGCGAGCCGCGGCCCCCGCACCAGCGGGTGTGGTTGCGAGCCGACGGGAGCCTGCCCGACGATCCGGTGCTGCACCACTGCGTGCTGACGTACGCGTCGGACATGACGCTGCTGGACACCACGCTGCTGCCCCACGGTTCCCTGGCCGCGGACGAGCGGATCATGATGGCCAGCCTCGACCACGCCATGTGGTTCCACCGGCCGTTCCGGGCCGACGAATGGCTGCTCTACGTCCAGGACACCCCGTCGACCAGCCGTGGTCGGGGCTTGGCCCGGGGCGAGATCTACACCCACGGGGGTGATCTGGCCGTGTCCGTCGTGCAGGAGGGGCTGGTCCGGCTGATGCGATGAGGCGGCGGACCGCGGGTGCGCTCGGCACCGCCGTGACGCTGGTCCTCCTGGCGGGCGGGTGTGGCGACGACGCCGACGAGGAGCTGCCCAGCGACACCCGGGCGCCCATCGTCGAGGAGGTCGAACCCACGGACGGGCCGACGACCACGCTGGTGCGACTCGGCAACGTCGACACCGTGACCGGGGTGCGCGTCGGCTTCGAGACCATCGGTGAGTTCGAGGAGCCGATCGACCTCGTGTTTCGACCGGGTGTCACCGACCGGGCCTATCTGGCCGAACGGGCCGGCGTCGTGCGCGACCTGGACCTTGCCACCGGCGAGTCGACCGCCGTCCTCGACATCACGGACGAGACGACCACGGACAGCGAGCGAGGCTTGCTCGGCCTCGTCGTCGCTCCCGACGGTGGCCACCTCTACGTGAGCTCGACCAACCTGGACGGCGACTCCCGGGTGGTCGAGTACGCGATCGCCGACGACGGCGCGCTGGACGAGACCTCAGCCCGGACCGTGCTCGCGTTGGACCAGCCGTTCCCCAACCACAACGGCGGTCACCTGGTCTTCGGGCCCGACGGCCTCCTCTACATCGGGCTGGGCGACGGCGGCGCGGCGGGCGACCCGCTGGAGGCGGGCCAGGATCGGGGCCAGTTGCTGGGATCCATCCTGCGCATCGACCCGGCCGGGATCGACGGGAGCGCCTATGCCATCCCCGCCGACAACCCCTTCGTGGGCGAGGAAGGGGCGCGGCCGGAGGTCTGGCTGAAGGGCGTCCGCAACCCCTGGCGCTTCTCGTTCGATCGGGCGACGGGCGACCTCTGGGTGGGCGACGTCGGCCAGGACGAGATCGAGGAGATCGACCACCTGCCCGCCGACGCGGACGGGCTGAACGCCGGACGGGGGCTGAACCTGGGCTGGAACGCGATGGAGGGCGACCAGCCCTACGACGACGGGGTCGAGCCCGAGGACCACACCCCGCCCGTGTTCACCTACACCCATGCCGAAGGTGGCTGCTCGGTCACCGGGGGGTTCGTGTACCGGGGATCGACCATCCCCGAGCTGTTCGGCGCCTACCTCTACGCCGACTACTGCGCCGGCGACCTGCGGGCTCTGGCCGTCACCGACGGCGCGGTGGTCGACGACGCAACCATCGCGGACCCCGTAGACGGCCCCGTCTCCTTCGCCCAGGGGCCCGGCAACGAGCTCTACCTCCTTGCCCAGTCCGGCCCCCTCCTGGAGATAGTCCCCCAGTAGCCGAGGCATCGGGTCAGTCGAGGGCGGCGCGGGCTTTGTGCTCGTGGTCGGAGGGCGTCGGCGATGCCACACCCGGGCTCACCCCGCCAGTCTGGCGGTCGGCAGGGAGGTCGCCGGTCCGATCCACTCCCGAGCGTGCGAGAATCCCGGCGTGGACCTGACTGCTGTCGCCACGCCGGGCTACTTCGGCTCGATGGGGCTGGAGAACTGGCTGCTGAAGCGGCGGGCCGAGCGCATCGGTCCCACCGCGGCGGACTACGAGCGAGGCGACACCCTGGCCAACCTGGCCATGGGCACCGCCAGCCTGTTCATCCCGATGGCCACCCACGCCGTCGCCGACAAGATCGCACCCCAGCGTTCGAAGACCGGTAAGGGGATCCTGGCCGTGGCGGCCACGGCCGCGTTGGCCACAACCGTGGCCGATCGCATCGTGCGCCGCCATCGACAGGGTGCCGCTCTGACCCCGCCTCCCGAGACCGTCGCCGATGACCCGGTTGTCGAACGGGCCCGGCTCGTGGCCCGGTACGGCGGACCGACCGCGGTGGTCGCGGGGGCTGTGGCCCTCACGTCCGCCATCGGCTCGGCCACCCGGCCCAAGCGGGTCTGGAACAGGCGCCGGTCGACCCGGGACCTGGGCACCGGCGTGCTCGCGGCCATCGGGACGATCGCGGCCTGGGACTTCATCTACTACTGGAACCACCGGCTCATGCACGAGGCCCGCTACCTGTGGGCCATTCACGTCGTGCACCACAGCAGCGAGCGCTTCAACCTGTCGACCGCCCTGCGCCAGCCCGTGGCCGACTCGTTCGGCACGTTCGTGCCCTACAGCGCCCTCTGCTACCTGGGCGTGCGGCCGTCGCTCATCGAGCAGGCGCGCGGGGTCAACCTGCTGTACCAGTTCTGGATCCACACCGACCTGATCCCCAAGCTGGGCAGGTTCGAGGAGCTGTTCAACACCGCCTCGCATCACCGGGTCCACCACGGCCGCAACCGGCGCTACATCGACCGGAACCACGGCTCGATCCTCATCCTCTGGGACCGGCTGTTCGGCACCTTCGAGCGGGAGGATGACGCCGAGCCGGTCATCTACGGCCTGACCAAGAACATCCACACCGACAACCCGGTGACCATCGCCACCCACGAGTACAAGGACATCCTCCGAGACGTGGCCGACAGCGACAACTGGGCGGACCGCCTGTCCTTCGTCGTCCGGGGCCCGGGCTGGGCGTACGCCCGCCGGGCTGAGCTGGACGCCGACCCGATCCACCCCTCCCACGAGCCCGCCACGGCCGGAGTGGCCTGATGCCCTACGCCGGCGGCCGCACGATCCACGATGCCGACGCCCACATCATGGAGACGCCGACCTGGCTGCGGGACCACGCCGATCCCGACATCCGGGACCGCATCGCTCCCCTCGACCTGAGCAGCGGCAACGAGCTGCGCCAGACCGGCGATCCCGAGGAGCAGCTGAAGGACCTGGTCGCCGCCTTCGACCGGTTGGCCGCCAAGCACGCCTCGGAGGCCTACCAGGCCGACGAGGCGGCGGAGATCATGAGCCGCAAGAACTTCGCCGCCACCGGCTCGTTCGTGCCCGAGGACCGGCCCCGGGCCCTCGACCTGCTCGGCTTCCAGAGCCAACTCGTCTTCAACACGTTCCACAACCGGCGGCTGCGCAACTGGGAGCACGGCGGTGACGGCGAGCTGGCCATCGGCGCGGCCCGGGCCCACAACCGGGGCATGGTCGAGTTCTGCGCCGGCGACGACCGCCTCCTGCCCACCTGTTACGTGCCGCTGTTCGACATCGACGCCGCGCCCGGCCTGGTCGACGAGGCGCTGACCCAGGGCGCGGCGGCGCTGCTCATCGCCTCGGGTTGCCCGCCCGGGCACTCCCCGAGCCACGTCGGTCTCGACCCGGTGTGGGCGAAGGCCCAGGATGCGGGCATCCCGGTCGTGTTCCACGTCGGCGGAACGGGCGACCTGATCGACGGCAACTACTTCAAGAACGGCCTGCCGATACCGCCCGACTTCCACGGCGGGGAGGAGAACTTCCGCTCGGTCGACTACATGGGCATCCCCCACCCACCCATGCAGACGCTGGCCACGATGATCTTCGACGGCGTGCTGGAGCGGTTCCCGGACCTCCGCTTCGGCGTCATCGAGCAGGGCGCCATCTGGGTGCCGTCGTGGCTGCGCCAGATGGAGTCGGCCTACGACGCCTTCCACCGCCACGAGGAGCGCCTGCAGGCCCTCAGCCTGCGCCCCACCGAGTACGTCCGCCGCCAGGTCCGCTTCACGCCCTACCCCACCGAGGACGTGGGCTGGATCATCGCCAACAGCGGCCCCGAGGTCTGCCTCTTCTCCTCCGACTACCCCCACGTGGAGGGTGGCCGCAAGCCCCTCGAGCGCTTCGAGGCGTCACTGGGCGACGTGGACGACACCGTCCGCCAGGCCTTCTACTGCGACAACTTCCTCGACCTCATGGGCACGGCCGGCGCGCAACTCGCCGCCGCGTGACCGCCGGACGGAGACCGCCCGTCGGGAGAGGGGACCGGCTGCTGGCCGTCGGGGACACGCCAGCCACCGATTGTCACCCACCGTGGCCGGATTTCGGACCTCGCTCGTTCTGGCGCCTGATTCGGCGGCTATAGCACCCCAATTAGGCGCCAGAACCGAATCGAACGGCCGAACCGGTCGAAATGATCACGGCCCGTGACATTCGGTCGGACTCCGCCGGAAGGCACGCCCCCGACGGCCGGCAGCCCGACCCACGCCCCCATCTCTGCTCTCGGTTCGTCCAGCCCGACGACGTTGAGTGGACTGGCCTACGGACCTTCGCAGCCGATGCCGTCTCAGGGCCGTTGATGTCGGTGCAATCGAGGTCCGGACGATCGGCAGGCACGGCCGGAGGGTCGTGCCCCTGACGACACGACCCTCCGGGTGAGGGGAACTAGCTGGTGGCGATGGCGTCGAGGACGTCGAGCTTCGCCGCCCTCCGAGCGGGACGGATGGCGGCGAGGGCGCCGGCGAGGGCGCCGACCAACAGCACCACCACCAGCGAGCCGACCGGGACCGAGAAGGCGCTGATGAAGCCGTCCGCATCGGCGGCCTTGACCAGGGCCCAGCCCAGGAAGCTGCCGACCAGGATCCCGCCGACCGCCCCGAACGAGGCGACCAGCACCGACTCCCAGCGCACCATCGAGCGCATCTGGCGTCGTGTCGTGCCGACCGCCCGGAGCAGGCCGAGCTCCCGGGTCCGCTCGTGGATCGCCAGCGACAGGGCGTTGGCGATGCCCATGAGGGCGATGATGATGGCCAGGGCCAGCATCACGTAGATCAGCGTGAGCATCCCGTCGACGCCGGCGGTGGCCGTGTCGATGTACTCCTGCCGATCCTGGACCTCGGGCTTGCCGAAGTCGTCGGCCACGGCCTGCACCGCCACCTCCCCGTCGGCCACCGAGATGCCGTCGGCCAGGGCCACCAGCACGACGGTGTCGACGGCCTGGATCGAGTGCTCGGTCCAGAGGTCCCGGGGCACGGTCAGGTCCCCGACCAGCTCGGCGTCCTCGTAGGTGGCGCCCAGCGTCAGGTCGACCTCCTCGCCGTCCTGGAAGGTGGCAGGGATGGTGTCGCCGACCGTCCAGTCGTGATCCTCGGCGAACTTGGTGCTGAGGGCGATCTGGTCACCCTGAACGCCGGCCAGGTCGCCCTGGTCCGGGCCGATGTCGAGGACGCCCTCGAGGTCGGCGGGATTGGCCACGGTCACGCCGTGGTTGCTGTCGCCGATGCGGATCTCGCCGTAGCCCATGCCGACAGTCCGCTCGACCTCCGGGACCTCGCCGATGGCGCCGGCCAGCTCCGGGCTGAGCCCCCCGCCGCCGAAGCCGCTGGAGGCGATGACCAGGTCACCGCCGAAGGACTGCGAGACGCTGTCGTCGATCGAGGACTTGAGCGAGGCGGCGAAGACCGTGAACAGGGTCACCACGCCGACCCCGACCAGCAGGGCGGCCGCGGTCGACGACGTGCGCCGCGGGTTGCGCATGGCGTTGCGCCGGGCCAGCGCACCGGGGATGCCCCGGGTGCGGGCGACCGGGCGGCCGAGCAGGTTGCTGACCGGTGAGGCCACGAGCGGGCCCAGGGTCACCGCCCCGGCCACGACCAGCAGGGCCCCGAGGCCCGCTCGGGGCAGGCCCCCGCTCCCGGACAGGGCCGAGGCCACGACGGTGCCGACGCCGACGAGGGTGAGCAGCGTGCCCACGACCAGACGGGGCCGGGAGGCGCCCGTGCGGTCGACGGCCACGTCTCGGAGCGCGGCCAGCGGCGGCACCCGACTCCCCCGGACGGCCGGTCCGATGCCGGCAACGAGGGTGATTACGAGCCCGACCAGCGGGGCGATGATCAGCGACGAGGCGCTCAGCGTCAACCCGCCGGCGGGGAGGGCGAAGCCGAAAGCGGCGAACATCGCCTTCAGGCCGAGGGCGATCCCGACGCCGGCCACCGTCCCCAGCAGGGAGGCGATCACCCCGACCAGGAACGTCTCCAGGACCATCGAGCCCAGGACCTGACGGCGGGAGGCGCCGACGGCCCGGAGCAGGGCCGAGTCCCGCTTCCGCTGGGCGATGATGATCGAGAAGGTGTTGTTGATGCTGAAGGCGGCCACCAGCAGGGCGACCCCGCCGAAGGCGCCCAGGAACGTGCGCAGGAAGCCCAGGAAGTCGCTGTTGATGGACTCGTTCTGCTCGTCGACCAGCTGATCGCCGGTCAGCACCTCCACCCCGTCACCGAGGTCGGCGGACAGGCTCGAGGCCAGCTCCTCGGCCGAGATGCCGTCGGCGGCGTCGACCAGGACGCTGGTGGCGCCGGGACGGCCGCCGAGCACGTGCTCGCGGGCGCCCTCCAGGCTGAAGGCCGTGAAGGTGCTCGGCCCGAGTCCGTCCTCGTCGCCGAAGGTGGCGATGCCGACGATCTCGACGGCCACGGGCGTGGGGGTCTCGACGGTCGTGTGATCCCCGACGCCGAGGTGGCCGTCCTCGGCCGCGCCCCGGTTGATGACGACCTCGTCGAGGCCCTCGGGAGCCCGGCCCTCGACCAGGCGCCAGGGGTTGAGGTCGACGTCGTCGATCCAGTTGCCGGCGACGGTCGGCGGCCCGAAGCCACCGAGCTTCTCACCGTCGGCGTCGTTGAGCTGGCCGAAGCCCTCGATCTGCTCGACGCTGGCGGCCACCCCGTCGACGGTGGCGACCTCGTCGACCACCTCTTGGGGGACGAGGGCTTGGGCGGTCTCGACGTCACCGCCGACCTGGTTGCTGTTGCGGACAATGGCATCGGTCTGGCCGATCGACGACGTGAAGAGGCGGTCGAAGTTGGCCGCCATCGTGTCGCCGAGCACGAACGTGCCGGCCAGGAAGGCCACGCCGAGGCACACGGCCAGCGACGTGCCGATGAGGCGCCGCTTGTGGGCGCGCAGGTTGCGGAGAGTCAGCTTCAACATCGTTCGTCAGCTCCCCAGGGACTTCAGGCGGTCGAGGACGGTTTCGGGGGTGGGCGCCTCGAGGCGATCGACGATCTGGCCGTCGGCCAGGAAGAGGGCCTGGTCGGCGTAGCCGGCGGCGATCGGGTCGTGGGTGACCATGACCACGGTCTGACCCAGCTCCTTCACCGCCCGGCGCAGGAACTCCAGGATCTCGGCCCCGCTCCGGGAGTCGAGGTTGCCCGTCGGCTCGTCGGCCATCACCAGGTCGGGTCGGCTGACCAGAGCCCGAGCCACGGCGACCCGTTGCTGCTGGCCACCCGAGAGCTCGGCCGGCCGATGGTGGAGGCGGTCTTCCAAGCCGACGGTGCGCACGACCTCGGCCAGCCACTCGGCGTCGACCTCACGGCCGCCGAGAGACGACGGCAGGGTCATGTTCTCCTCGGCGGTGAGGGTGGGAACCAGGTTGAAGGCCTGGAACACGAAGCCCAGCCGGTCCCTCCGCAGCTCGGTCAGCTTGCGGTCCTTGAGCGTGGCCAGGTCGGTGCCACCGACGAAGACCTGCCCGTCGGTCACCGTGTCCAACCCGGCGAGGACGTGGAGCAGGGTCGACTTGCCGGAGCCGGACGGGCCCATGATCGCGGTGAAGCGACCGGCGGGAATGTCGACGCTGACGTCATCCAGGGCCCGGACCTCCGTGGAACCCGCGCCGTACACCTTGACGGCGTGGACGGTCCGGGCGGCGATGCCGGTGGTGGTGGGGACGGGTGCGGTGAGAGTGGCGCTCTGCATGGGGGCCATCTTCGGGGTCAGGGCCGTCTCCGTCGTCCCCCTGCAGGCGCTTCTTCCGGCTGCGCTGTGGACGGTACGGCCTACGTCCCGAGACGTAGGCCGGAGGTCACACCCGGCCTTGGCCGGGGGCGACGAGGCCGGACTCGTAGGCCAGGACGACGAGCTGAGCCCGGTCGCGGGCGTGGAGCTTGACCATGGCCCGGCTCACGTGGGTGCGGGCGGTGGCCGGGCTGATGTAGAGCTCCGCGGCGATCTCGTCGTTGCTCAGGCCGGCGGCGACCTGGGCCACGACCTCCCGCTCCCGGTCGGTGAGCGGCTCCAGGGCGTCGGCGGCGAAGGTGCGGCCCTGGGGCTGGGCCACGAACTCGCCGATGAGGCGCCGTGTGACGCCGGGCGACAGAAGGGACTCCCCGTCGGCCACGACCCGGATCGCCCGCAGCAGCTCGACCGGTTCGGTGTCCTTGACCAGGAAGCCGCTGGCCCCCGACCGCAGGGCCTCGAAGACGTATTCGTCGAGCTCGAAGGTGGTCAGGATCAGGACCCGGACCCCGTCGAGGGTGGGGTCGGAAACGATCCGGCGGGTGGCGGCCAGGCCGTCGAGCTTCGGCATCCGGATGTCCATGAGGACCACGTCGGGCCGCGTCTCGGCCACCAGGGCCACCGCAGCCTCACCATCCTCGGCCTCGCCCACCACTTCGACCTCGGGCTCGGCGTCGATCAGGACCCGGAGGCCGGCCCGCACCAGTGCCTGGTCGTCGGCCACCGCGACGCGGATCACGGGCTGATCCCGCCGGCACCCGCCGGATGAGGGATCGACGCTTCGTCGGGCCGACCGGGCGGCGAGTCCGCACTCGGGTCCTCGGGCTCGAGGACGACCGGGAGCCAGGCCCGCACGGCAAAGCCGCCGCCCGGCCTCGGCCCCGCGGTGAACCTCCCGCCGAAAGCGAGCGCCCGCTCCCGCATGCCGGCCAGTCCATGGCCAGCCGGCCCGGGGGCCGCGGAGGCGCCTCGACCGTCGTCCTCCACGGAGACGTCGAGGCCATCGGCAAGACGGGTCACGGCGACCTCGACCTGGGCCGGCCCGGCGTGGCGCATGACATTGGTCAGCGATTCCTGGACGATCCGGTAGGCCGCCCCGGCGACGGCTTCGGGCACGGCGCCCGTGTTGCCCTCGAGCACCAACGTCACGGGCACCCCGGCTTCGACAACAGAGTCGATGAGGACCGGCAGCGCCGACAGGCCGGGCGTCGGCGCCAGCGGCGCCGCGTCGTCGCCTTCCCGCAGGACGTCGAGGGTGCAGCGCAGATCGTCGAGGGTCTGGCGACT
>DATDAH010000135.1:0-3169 GCA_036525535.1 Acidimicrobiales bacterium | reverse complement strand
GTACTGGCTGGCCGCCCCGCGGCCCAGCTCGCCGGAGCGGATGCTGGCGTCGGAGGGCCGGCCCACCGTGCTGACCACGCGCAGGGCGTGGGGCAGGTGCCGCTTGATGTGCCATTAGTAGGCGGCGCCGGCCGCGAGGACGGCGGCGAAGGCGAGGAGCAGGAAGGCCAAGATCATCAGAGGTTTTCGGCGTAGTCGGTCTCGATGAGGTCGTCGATGGCGGCTACCAGGTCCTCGTCGGCGGCGCGGTCCATCTTGGTCGCGAACATGGCGCCGAAGCTGACCGTCCTCTTGGGGGGCCAGGTCTCATGCTTCCAGAGACGGGAGCGGATGAAGGCTTTGGCGCAGTGGAAGAAGACCTCCTCCACGTGGACCCGGATCCCGAGCACGGCGGGCTTGCCCCGGGCGCCGAGCTGCTCCAGCAGGTCTTCGGCCCGGGTCAGTTCGGCCCGGCCGTTGACCCGCAGCGTCTCGGTGGTGCCCGGGATGACGAACAGCAGCCCCACGTGGGGGTTCTCGAGGATGTTGGTCAGCCCGAAGGCCAGGTGGTTGCCGGGCCGGTCAGGGATGACCAGGGTGTGGTCGTCCTCCACCAGCACGAAGCCGGCCTCGTCGCCCTTGGGTGAGGCGTCGCCCCTCCCGTCCGCCGCCGAGGTCGCCAGCACGAGGAACGGGCATTCGGCGATGAAGTCCCGGGCGAACTCGTCGAGGCCGTCGCCCAGCTTCATCGCCACCGCGTCGCTGGGTGGGGCGATCACCTCCCGCAACTCGTCGACGGTCCGGATCACGGAGTCGGCGGGAGTGGGCACGGGTTGCAGCCTACGATCCGGCGCAGTCGCGAGTGGAGGAGAGTCAGACATGGGTCAGCAGGTCCGGGGAGTCGTGTCCCGCGCCAAGGGCGAGCCGGTCACCATCGAGACCATCGAGGTCCCCGACCCGGGGCCGGGCGAGGCTGTGGTCGCCGTGAAGGCGTGTGGGGTCTGTCACACCGATCTGCACTACAGGGAGGGGGCCATCAACGACGAGTACCCGTTCCTGCTCGGCCATGAGGCGGCGGGCGTGGTGGAGTCGGTCGGGAACGGGGTCGATGACCTCGAGCCCGGTGACTACGTCATCCTGGCCTGGCGGGCTCCGTGCGGAACGTGCCGGTCCTGCGTCCGGGGGAAGCCCTGGTACTGCTTCGAGTCCAAGAACGCGGCCCAGCCGATGACGCTCGACGGCGTGCCCCTGAGCAATGCCCTGGGCATCGGGGCCTTCGCCGACAAGACCCTCGTCCACGCCAAGCAGGCCGTGAAGGTCGACCCGGCGGCCCCGCCGGAGGCTGCTGGTCTCATCGGGTGCGGGGTCATGGCCGGTTTCGGAGCGGCCGTGAACACCGGCGAGGTGCGACGGGGCGAGACGGTTGCCGTCTTCGGCTGCGGTGGGGTGGGCAACGCCGCCATCCTCGGCGCCGCGGTGGCCGGGGCCCGCCAGATCATCGCCGTCGACCTCGACGACCGGAAGCTGGAATGGGCCAAGGGCTTCGGCGCCACCGACACGGTGAACGCGTCGGTGGGTGACCCGGTCGAGGCCATTCAGGCCCTCACTGGCGGTCTCGGCGTGGACGTGGCCATCGAGGCCATCGGCCTGCCCCAGACCTTCGTCCAGGCCTTCAACGCCCGAGACCTGGCCGGCCGGCTCGTCCTGGTCGGCGTGCCGTCACCCGACGCCAAGGTCGAGCTGCCGATGATCGAGATCTTCGGTCGGGGCGGGTCCACGAGGTCGAGCTGGTACGGCGACTGCCTGCCCACTCGGGACTTCCCGCTGCTCATCGACATGCACCTGAGCGGCCGGATCGACCTGGGCCTGTTCGTGAGCGAGACCATCCCGCTGGACGGGGTCGAGGAGGCGTTCCACAAGATGGAGCGGGGCGAGGTGCTGCGATCGGTCGTCGTCCTCTGATGGCGCTGCGCATCGACAACGTCATCACCTCGGGCATCTTCAGCCTGGACGGCGAGGACTTCGAGGTCGACAACAACATCTGGCTGGTCGGCGACGACGACGAGGTGATCGTGGTCGACGCCGCGCACGACCACCGGCCGATCGTCGCCGGCGTGGGCCCCCGACGGGTCGTCGCCGTGGTCTGCACCCATGGCCACAACGACCACATCAATGCCGCCGTGCCCCTGGCGGAGGGGGTCGGGGCGCCGATCTGGGTCCACCCCGACGACCGGATGCTGTGGGACGTCGTCTGGCCCGACCGGGCCCCGGACGCGGAGCTGGTCGACGGGCAGGTCATCGAGGTCGGCGGGTCGCACCTCGAGGTGTTGCACACGCCGGGTCACTCGCCCGGCGGTTGCTGCCTGCACGCCTCGGCCGACGGTGTCGTCTTCTCCGGCGACACGCTCTTCAACGGCGGCCCCGGCGCCACCGGTCGGAGCTTCTCGGACTACGGCACCATCGTGGCCAGCATCCGGGACCGGTTGCTGGTGCTGGACCCGGCCACCGTGGTGCACACCGGCCACGGCGGCAGCACGACGATCGGCGACGAGGCTGAGCGGTCGGGCGACTGGTGAAGGTCGAGGTTCGGGGGGTCGACCTCGCGGTCGAGGAATCCGGCACCGGGACACCGGTCCTCTGGGGGCACGGGCTGACCAGCTCGATGGCGGCCGAGGTGGCGATGGGCTTCGGTGTCGTCGACCTCCCCGAGGACCGCTACCGGGTGGTGCGCTACGACGCTCGGGGCCACGGGGACTCGGGCGGAACGACCGACCCGGCCGCCTACGCCTATCCGGGACTGGCGGCCGACCAGCTGGGCCTGGCCGACGCCCTCGGGATCGACCGCTTCGCCGTCGGCGGCATGTCGATGGGTTCGGGGACGGCACTGCACACCGCGGTCGCGGCCCCGGATCGCGTGCTCGCGCTCGTCCTCGGGATCCCGCCGACGGCCTGGGAGGGGCGCCGTGAGAGGGGGGCGGTCTACGGGGAGCGTGGCCGCGTCATCGCCGAGCAGGGGATGGACGCCTTCATCGAGCAGGCCATGGCCGAGCCGCTGGCGGAGATCGTCGCCCCCTTCGCCGAGCAGGTGACCGCCGGCATCCGCGACCGTTACGAGAGCTACGACCCGGCTGTGCTGGCGCCCCTGCTCACCGGTGTGGGCGGCTCCGACCTACCCGATCCCGACGCCGTG
>DATDAH010000134.1:0-4211 GCA_036525535.1 Acidimicrobiales bacterium | reverse complement strand
TCCGCCTGCCCACCCTGCGTCGGAAGCTCGAGGCCCAGGTGCTGCGGGAGACCGGGGCCCAGCTGGCGAACCCCGACGCCTACCCCCAGGTCCGCAACCTCCTGGACGGCCTGGCCCTGTCCGCCGGCGTCCCGGCCCCCCGCTTCGCCGTCATCCAGGACGCGGTGCCGAACTCCTTCGGGGTCGGCACCCGGCCCAACAAGACGATCATCGGCATCACCTCCGGCCTCGTCGACGAGCTGGACCGGGACGAGCTGGAGGCGGCACTGTCCTACGAGATCAGCCGGATCGGGAGCTGGGACATCGCCCTGTCGTCCTGGGCCGTGGCCCTGACCTCGGGGGCCATCGCCAACGTCGAGGCCGACGACCTCCGGTCCATCGTCGGGTGGATCCCGGGCCGGATGGCCGAATGGCTCCAGGCATGGGCGCTGCGGGACCAGGGCGAGGACCGGGACCGCATCGCCGTCCGGTTCACCCGGCACCCCGAGGCCCTGATCACCGCGCTGGAGAAGCTGGAGGCCGACCAGGGCGAGATCCGCCGGGTGAGCCGGGCCACGGCTCCGCTGTGGCTGGAGGTGCCCAACGGGGTCTACGCCAGCGCCCTCTCGTCCCGGTCCAAGCGCTTGGGCACGTCGCTCCTCCTCCAGCAGCGCATCGGCCGGCTGACCGAGCTGGCCGGACTACCGCCGCGGCCGAAGGTGGTGCCGAAGGCGCGACCACTGGCGCCCCCGCCGCAGGCGCCGGCGCCGCCCGCGCCAGCGCCGCCGGGCTCGCCCGTCGCGGGTGTCCCGGTCGTCGGCCAGGTGGTGATGCCGCACCTCCCGCCGCCGCCGACCGCATCGCCGCCCCCTCCCGCACCCCCACCGCCGCCCCCGGGCGGGGATGGCGGCGGCGGGTTCCGCGTCAGCTGAGGCGGCCGAGGGCACAGCCCACATCCGTCGGGCGCAGGGCCAGCGTCTCGACCCGGATGTCCCCGAAGCCCGCGCGGGCGAGACGCTCGGCGTTCTCGTCGGCCAGCCGTCGGGCATCGGCGTCGGTCGCCCCCTTGAACCGGGGCTGGATGGCCAGCGCCACCCGACCCCCGGGCCGTAGCCGGGTGGCCACGGCGTCCAGCGTGGCGTCGATGTCCTTCCAGAACTGGGCGGTGTTGGCGGCGTAGACCGCGGCGAACGGACCGTCGGGCAGGGCCTCGGCCGATCCGTCGGCGATGACCACCCGACCATCGGCAACGGCGGTGGCGTTGCGGCGGGCGGCCATGGACCGCATCATGGCAGAGGGGTCGATGGCCGTGACCCGGCCGCCGGCCGCCACGACCTCGGCCACCGCCAACCCCGGCCCGCAGCCGATCTCGAGGAAGTGCTCGCCGGGCTGCGGGTCGAGCAGGCCGACGACCCAGCGGTTGCGACGGCCGTTCTGCATCGTCATGACCCAACCGGCGGCGCGACCGCCGAGACCATGGGGGTGGGCGAACTGGTTCTTGAGACTCATGGAGCCACCCAAACACTTCATGTACGCTTGAAGTCAAGTGACCGAGCTGCTGACGATCGGTGAGGTGGCCGAGCAGGCCGGGGTGGCGACCTCCGCCCTGCGCTACTACGACGAGCTCGGCCTGCTCCCGCCCACCAGCCGGGTCTCGGGCCAGCGACGGTACCGGCCGGAGGCCGTGGCGCGGGTCGGCGTGATCCTGCTCTTGACCGACGTCGGCTTCACGCTGGCCGAAGTGGGGATGCTCCTGGCCAGCCGAGCCGAGTCACCGCAGGCGTGGCACGCCCTGGCCGAGGCCAAGGTGGACGAGCTGCGGCGAGCCGAGGCCAGCGCCCAGCTGGCCCGCACAGCACTGGAGCACGCCATGAAGTGTCCGAAGGACGACATCGTGGACTGCCCCACCTTCTGGGCCCTCGTCGGCGACCGCTTGGCCGGCGGCTCTCTCCGGGAGCCCGCTACGCGCGTTGCGAACTGACGGCCACCACTTCGCCGGTCATGTAGCTGGAGTAGTCGCTGGCCAGGAAGACGATGACGTTGGCCACCTCCCAGGGCGTGGCGCCCCGGCCGAAGGCCTCCTTGGCCTCCAGCTCGGCGAGCAGGTCGTCGCTCATGACCTTCGTCAGGAACGGGTGGGTGGCCAGGCTGGGGGCGACGGCGTTGACCCGGACGCCGGCGTCGGCCGCTTCGATGGCGGCGCAACGGGTGAGGGCCATGACCCCGGCCTTGGCCGCGGCGTAGTGGGCCTGGCCCCGCTGCGCTCGCCAGCCGAGGACCGAGGCGTTGTTGACGATGACGCCACGGCCCCGGGGGAGCATGTGGCGGAGGGCGGCCCGGGTGGTGCGGAAGGTGCCGTTGAGGGTTACGTCGAGCACCACGTCCCACTGGTCGTCGGTCATGTCGACCAGGTCGACCTCACCGCCGAGGCCGGCATTGTTGACCATGACGTCGATGCCGTCGAGGGCATCGGCCGAGCCGTCGACCAGCGCCCGAACGGCGTCGTCGTCGGTGACGTCGCAGACGATGGTGTGGGGGCGCTCCCCCACATCGGACGCGATGGCGTCAGCCGCTTCGGCCAGGCGACGCTCGTGGTGGTCGGAGATGACGACCCGGGCTCCCTCCTCCGCGCAACGCTTGGCCGTGGCGAAGCCGATGCCGGTGCCGGCGGCCGCGGTCACGACGACCCCCTTGCCGGCCAGCAGGTCGTGGCTCTCCGGGTAGGGCGGGATCTCTCGGCTCATCGTGGCTCCCTTGGAAGGCCCAGCACCTGTTCGCCGAGCACGTTGCGCTGGATCTGGTTCGAGCCGCCGTAGATGGTGTCGGCCCGGCTGAACAGGAACAGGCCCTGCAGCTCGGAGAGTTGGTAGGCCTCGCCGCCGGGCATGGCCGCCTCGGGCGTGAGGATCGTGCCTTCGGCGCCCAGGACGTCCATGGCCAGCTCGCCGAGGCGACGATGGAACGTGGCCCAGTACAGCTTGTTGATCGACGTCTCCGGGCCCGGCTGTCCCGAGATGGTGCGCAGGGCGGTCAGGCGCATCAGCTCGAGGCCGATCCAGGCGTCGGCCAGGCGCTGGCGCATCTCGGGCTCGGTGACCTTGCCGTTGCGGCGGGCCGCCTCGAGGATGAGGTCGAACTCCTGGCTGAAGGCCATCTGCTGGCCGAGGGTCAGCACGCCCCGCTCGAAGCCGAGGGTGCCCATGGCCACGCGCCAGCCGCCGTTGACCTCGCCGACGACCAGGTCCGATGCCGTGCGGGCCTCGTCGAGGAAGACCTCGTTGAACTCCGACGTGCCGGTGACCTGGACGATCGGGCGGATCTCGATGCCGGGCTGATCCATCGGGCAGAGCAGGTACGAGATGCCCCGGTGCTTCGGGTCGGCCTCGGGGTCGGTCTTGCAGACCACGAACATCCACTGGGCCCAGGCGGCGAGCGAGGTCCACACCTTCTGGCCACTGATGACCCACTCGTCGCCGTCGAGGTGGGCCCGGGTCTGGACGTTGGCCAGGTCCGAGCCCGCGTTGGGCTCGGAGTAGCCCTGGCACCAGAGCGTCTCGCCCGAGACGATGCCGGGAAGGAAGCGAGCCTTCTGCTCGTCGGTGCCGAACGCGATGAGGGTCGGGCCGAGCAGCCCCTCCCCCACGATGCCGACCCGGCCGGGGGCCTGGGCCCGGGCGTACTCCTGGTGCCAGATGACCTGCTGGGTGACGGGGAGGCCCTTGCCCCCGTGCTCCTTCGGCCAGCCCACGACGCTCCAGCCCTCGCGGCCCAGGAGCTGCTCCCATTCGAGGCGACCCGCGAAGTCCTGATGCTCCTTGCCCGGGCCGCCCAGGCCCCGGAGCGCGGCGAAGTCGGCGGCCAGGTGGGTCTCGAGGAAGTCCCGGGCCTCGGCCCGGAACGCCTCGTCCTCGTCGCTGAACCGGAGGTCCACCGCCCTTCATTACCATCGCCGCCCGTGGCCGAGCCTCATCGCGTCGCCATCGTCGGGGCGGCGCTGTCCGATGTCGGGCGGGTCGACGACCGCACGCCCTTCGCGCTGCACCACCAGGCCACCTCCCGGGCGCTGGCCGACGCCGGCCTCACCCGGGACGATGTCGACGGGCTGTACTCCTGCGGCCTCGGCTCCCTGGCGCCGGTCGAGGTGGCCGAGTACCTGGGCCTGCGTCCGGCCCACTTCGACTCGACCCAGGTGGGCGGCGCCTCGTGGGAGGTGATGGTCGGCCACGCCGTCG
>DATDAH010000133.1:0-7062 GCA_036525535.1 Acidimicrobiales bacterium | reverse complement strand
GCCATCGGCCACGTCTTCGGCGACGGCGACCGGGGGGTGGTAGCCCTCACGGCCACCGATCTCGACCTCGAACCCGGCGAGCTCGTGTGCGTGGTCGGCCCGTCGGGATGCGGCAAGACCACCCTGCTGCGGATCCTGGCCGGGTTCCTCGCCCCGACCTCGGGCAGCTTGACCATCGGGGGGGAGGCCGTGACCGGCCCTGGCCCCGATCGGGGCGTGGTGTTCCAACACGCGAACCTGTATCCGTGGCTGTCCGTGAGGTCGAACGTGGCCTTCGGGCCGCGCATGCGCCGGGTCGGTCGTGACCGTCGTCGCGCCGACGCCGACCGCTGGCTGGCGCTGGTCGGCCTGACCGAGTTCGCCGACCACAAGACCTACGAGCTCTCCGGGGGCATGCAGCAGCGTTGTCAGATCGCCCGGGTGCTGGCCAACGACCCGGCGATCCTCCTGATGGACGAGCCCTTCGGCGCCTTGGACGCCGTGACCCGGGAGCGTCTCCAACTCGAGCTGCGCCGCATCTGGGCCGAGACCGGGCGGACGATCGTGTTCGTCACCCACAGTGTCGACGAGGCGGTGTTCCTCGGGACTCGCCAGATCGTGATGAGCGCTCGGCCGGGACGGGTCGTCCTCGACGTCCCGTCGCCCTTTGGCCCCGACGACGAACGGGACCGCGCGCTGCGCTCCGACCCCCGGTTCATCGAGCACCGAGACCGCCTGTCCGCCGCCATCGAACAGGACGACTGAGCCTGGGCGGCTCGCCGCGGACCGCGTCGGGCACGCGTGGGGTGGTCAGCTCAAGCGGCGGCCTGGAGGTCCGCGTACTCGGCGTGGTCCGCGATGAAGCCGGCTACGGCGGGGCACTGGGCGATGATCGTCTCGCCCCGCTCGCGGACATCGTCCAGCGCGCCACCGATGAGCTCGCCGGCCAGGCCTTGGCCGCGACGGTCTTCGTCGACCTCCGTGTGGGGGAAGACGAGTACGCCGTCGGGCCGCACCCGGAACTGGGTGAGGCCCACCCTGCTCCCGTCCAGCCAGATCTCGTACTGGCCCACGTCGTCGTTCCGCCGCACATCCGCCATCGGTGCTCCCTCGTACCCGTCGGGCGACGGAAGAACCCGCCGCTCTCCCGCGTTCTACCCGGTGATGCCCGACTTCGTCACCCCCCTCTCGGTCCTCGACCTGGCCCCGGTGGCCCAAGGGTCGACGCCGGCCGATGCCCTGGCCGCCGCGTTGCGCTTGGCTCGCGAGGTCGAACGACTCGGCTACCGGCGCTACTGGGTGGCGGAGCACCACTCGATGCCGGGCATCGCCAGCTCGTCGCCCGCCGTGCTCCTGGCCCGGGTCGCGGCGGAGACGTCGACCATCCGGCTGGGCTCGGGCGGGGTGATGCTGCCCAACCACTCGCCCCTGGTCATCGCCGAGCAGTTCGGGATGCTGGAGGCCCTCGAGCCTGGGCGCATCGACCTTGGCATCGGGCGGGCGCCGGGCACCAACCCGGCCACCGCGCACGCTCTGCGCCGTGGCGCAGAGGCCTCGTCGGGCGACGACCTGCCTCAGCAGCTGGCCGAGCTCCTCGCCTACTTCAACGGCGGCTTCCCCGAGCGCCACCCCTACGCGTCGATCCAGGCCACGCCCGGCCGGGGTTACCAGCCGGCGCTCTGGCTCCTGGGCTCCAGTGACTACAGCGCCCACCTGGCCGGCCAGCTGGGGCTGCCCTTCTCCTTCGCCCACCACTTCGCCGCCGCCAACACCGAGCCCGCCCTGCAGGTCTATCGCTCGGCCTTCCAGCCGTCCGAGGTGCTCGAGGCGCCCTACGTGATGCTCGGCGTCAACGTGGTCTGCGCCGAGTCCGACGAGGAGGCCCGCCGCCTGGCCGCTCCTGGCGTCCTGGCCTTCCTCCGCCTGCGCCAAGGCAAGCCCGGCCTCTACCCCAGCCCGGAGGAGGCCGCGGCGTACAACTTCACGCCCTTTGAGCGGGAGGCGGTGCGCCACTGGACCGACTCGCACGTGGTGGGTGAACCGTCGGCCGTGCGGGCCCAACTCGAGGACCTCGTGGCCCGGACCGGGGCCGACGAGCTGATGCTGACCACGATGCTGCACGCCACCGACGACCGCATCCGCTCCTACGAGCTGGTGTCCGACGAGGCAGCCCTCACCCGCGCCGCCTGATCAGGCCCTCGGCGGCTCGACCAGCGGGTCGTAGGTGTCGGGGCGGCGGGTGGTGAGGAAGGGGAAGAGCCTCAGCCAGTCCCGTCGCTCGTCCAGGTCCAGGTCGGCGACGAGCACGGCGGGCTGGTCCCGGGGGGCCTTGAGCAGCACGCGTCCGTAGGGGTCGCTGATGAAGGACGAGCCGTAGAACGTGAGGGGGGGCTCGGTGCCGATGCGGTTGACGGCGACCATGAAGGTGCCGTTGGCCACCCCGTTGCCGACGATGACCTTCTCCCACAACGGCTGGGTGTCGAAGTCGGGGTGGTCGGGCTCGGAGCCGATGGCCGTGGGGTAGACGATGACCTCGGCCCCGCCCAGCGAGTAGGCCCGGGCCAGCTCGGGGAACCACTGGTCCCAACAGGTCGGGAAGCCGACGTGGGCATCCCCCACGGCGACGACCGGGTAGCCCCCGTCACCGGGTCGGAAGTACCGGTCCTCGTAGTAGCCCGCGGTGACCGGGAGGTGGAGCTTGCGGGTGCGGGCCACGAGCTCCCCGCCGGGGCCGACGCAGATGGCGGTGTTGAAGCCGAGTCCCCCGTCGCCGGCATCCTCGTAGAGGGAGGCGTGGACGAACAGGTCGAAATCCCTGGCCAGCTCGGTGGCCAGGTCGTGGGTGGGCCCACCGGGCAGCGGTTCGGGGGTGGCGCCCACCGCCGATGGCCCCTCGGGGGTGACGGCGAAGTAGGGCGAGAGGGTCAGCTCCTGGAGGCAGACCAGGCGGGCGCCGGTGTCGGCCGCCATCTTCACGCTGTCGCGCAGGGCGGCTCGGTGCTCGGCCGCGTCCTCGTGCCAGCGCTGCTGGACGGCGCCGATCCGGAAGGGCGGCCGCGACGAGGCATCCACCCGGGCGGGCGAGTCCGACGGCTGGTCGATGTGGGTGAGCAGCTCGATGGGCATCAGCGTGGCACCTGTTGGGTGATGCAGTGGATCCCGCCGCCGCCGAAGGCGAGGACGTCGCCGGGGACGCCGACCACCTCGCGCTCGGGCAGGGCGGCCCGGACGGCGGCGAGGGCAGCATCGCCTTCGGGCCCGTCGACGACGGGCACGATGGCGGCCCCGTTGGCCAGGTACAGGTTCAGGGGCGGGACCCCCGCACGACGGCCGTCGATGACGACCTCGGGCAGGACGTCGATCTCGACGACCTCGTAGCCGGCCTCGACCAGCACGTCGACATTGGCCCGCAGGCGGTCGTGGTCGGCATGGGTCGGGTCGGTCGTGGTCTGGGCCAGCACGACGCCGGGCCGGACGCACAGGGCCACGTTGTCGACATGACCGTCGGTGTCGTCGTCGTCGATCAGCCCGTACGGCAGCCAGACCACCCGTTCCACGCCGAGCCACTTGCGCAGCTCGGCCTCGATGCCGGCCCGGTCCAGGCTCGGATTGCGGTTGGGGTTGAGCAGGCACTGCTCGGTGGTGATCACCGCGCCGGCCCCGTCGACGGTGATGGCCCCACCCTCCAGCACGAAGGGGAAGGCGTCGACCCGGTCGAGGCCGAGGTGCTCGCACATGCGCACGGCGAAGCGGGCGTCCTCGTCGTAGGGGTGGAACTTCTCGCCCCACCCGTTGAAGACCGGGGTCAGCCCCGCCCGGCGCCCGTCACCGGTCAGCACGATGGCTCCGATGTCCCGGGCCCATGAGTCGTCCAGCGGCCACTCGACCACCTCGGCGTCCGGGCAGGCCGCCGCCGCCTCGACTCCGGCGCCGGGGTTGGCCACCAGCAGCACCGGCTCGAAGGCCACGATGGCGTTCACCACGGCGGCGTGTGCGGCCTTCGCCGCGTCCTGCTGCCCGCCCCACATGTCGGCCCGGCACGGCCACGCCACCACACACCGCTCATGGGGCGCCCACTCCGGCGGCATGGCCAACGTCACGGTCATGACTCTCGCACAGCGAAGGCTCAGGGCGTCTCGGGGACGGGGACCTCGAGGTCGGCGGGCTCGGCGGGTTCCGGACGGTCGCCGCGGAGGGTCATGGCGCCCCAGGCGGCGGCCCCCACGCCGGCGAAGCCGCCCATGGCGATGGCGTAGCGGGGGCCGAGGTGCTCGGACACGTAGCCCACGATGGGGCCGCCGATGGGGGTGCTGCCCAGGAAGACCATGGCCTGGAGGGCCAGGACCCGGCCCCGCATCTCGGGGGCGGCCTTCGTCTGGACGATGGCGGTCGAGGCGGTGAGGAAGCCGATGCTGGCCATGCCCATGACGGCCCCGATGGGGAAGGCCCAGGCGATGCTCGGGGCGACGGCGAGGGCGAGCATGGTCACGCCGAAGGCCAAGGACGCTTTCACCACGTCGATCACGCCGATCGACCGGCGGCGGGCCGTCCACAGGGCGCCGACCAGTGACCCGAGGCTGATGCAGGAGAAGAGGATGGTGAACGTGGCCTTCGACCGGTCGAAGGTCCGGGTCACGAGCAGCGGGAGGACGACCTGGAAGTTGAAGGAGAGGGTCCCGACCACGGCCATCATCGCCAGGGGCACGGCGAGCACGGGGGTGTCCCGCACGTAGCGCAGGCCCTGGCGCACCTGGCCCTTGCCCCGGACGGCCGGGGTCGACGGGCGTAGCTCCTCGGTGCGCATCAGCCACAGGCTGACGAGCACGGCGATGTAGGAGAGCCCGTCGGCCCAGAAGGCCCAGCCGTAGCCCACGGTGGTGATGAGCAGCCCCCCCAGGGCCGGGCCGATGACGCGGGAGCTGGTCATCATGGCGCTGTTCAGGCTGACGGCGTTGTGGACGAGGTCTTCGGGGACCATCTCGACGACGAAGGCCCGCCGGGCCGGGTTGTCGAAGGCCATGCACAGTCCGCCCAGTGACGCCACGGCGAACAGGGCGGCCAGCGGCGGGTCGTCCATGAAGGCCAGCGCGCCGAGCAGGAACGACTGCGCCATGGCCACGACCTGCACGATGAGCAGGAGGTGGCGCTTGTCGCTGCGATCGGCGACCAAGCCGGCCCAGGCCCCCAGCAGCAGGACGGGGCCGAACTGGCAGGCGGCCAGGAAGCCGACGGCGACCCCGCTGTGGGTGATGTCGAGGACCAGCAGGGTCTGGGCGATCAGGGTCATCCAGTTCCCGATCTGGGAGATGCCCTGGCCCAGGAAGAAGAGCCGGAAGTTGCGCACTCGGAACGACGCGAACGTCTCCCGCGTGGCGGCCGCGAGTCGTTCCGGCATCACGCCACACTTGACTGGCCTCGCGGCGCTCGGCAAGTCCGGCGCCGCCGAAGCTTCCAGCGATCGAGGCTGCTCCGCTCCGCTGCGCAGCCGAAGGAGCACCTACGGGCCACAACGGGTCCTCGCTACGGGCCGAGCTCGTCCAGGATGATGACGTCGCGCTCGACGGGCGTCCCACTGCCCGGGAAGCGGTCGATGTCGCGGAGGGCGGGGAAGGCCAGGGCCCAGGTCCCGGCGATGGCGACCGTGGCTGCCCCGCCAAGGACGACGGCCCCGGCCGGGCCCAGGATCTGGCCGGCGACACCCGACTCGAAGGCGCCCAGCTCGTTGGAGCCGCCGATGAAGACGTTCTCGACGGCCAGGACCCGACCCCGCATCTCCTGGGGGACGACCAGGGGCACGAGGGTCGCCCGGATGAACACGCTGATGGCGTCGGCCCCCGAGAGCACGAGCATGGCGGCGAAGGCCACCCCGTAGGACCGGGTGAGGCCGAGGGCGATGGTGGCCACGCCGAACACGGCGACGGCGGTGAGCAGCGTGCGCCCGATGCGCCGGACGACCGGCTTCCGGGTCAGGACGAGCGTGACGGCGCCCGCCCCGATGCCGCCCGCCGCTCGCAGCCAGCCGAGGCCGACGGCGCCCACGCCGAGGCGGTCCTCGGTGATGGCCGGGAGCAGGGCCACGGCACCGCCGAAGAGCACGGCGAAGAGGTCGAGGGAGATGGCGCCGAGCAGGATCGGCCGCTGACGGATGAAGCGCAGACCCTCCAGCGCGTGGTGGAGGCCGGGCCGGGCGGGCTCGTCGCCCTCCTCCTCGATGACCGCCGCCATCTCGGCCTCCGCCGGCGAGTTCCGGGGGCGGATGCGGATGAGCGGGTAGGCCAGAGCGCTCAGCAGGTACAGCACGGCCACGGCGACGAATGGGGCCGCGGGGTCGATGGCGTAGAGGGTGCCGCCCAGCACCGGGCCCACGATGAGGGCGGACTGCCAGGTGGCCGAGTGGCGGGCCACCAACCAGGGCAGGTCCTCGGGGGCGAGGATGTCGGCGGGCAGGGCCCGGCTGGCGGGCGACACGAAGGCGGCGGCGATGCCGATGACCACGACCAGGGCGAAGATCGGGGCGACGGCGCTCGGCGATGACGCGGCGTAGGCGGCGAGGGCGGCCGCCACTGCGGCCGAGACCAGCGCCCCCACCCCGGTGATCAGACGCCGGTCCACCCGGTCGGCGATCGAACCGGCCACCAGGACCAGCAACAGGACCGGGAGGAACTCGGCCAAGCCGATGAGCCCGAGGTCGAGCTCGCGTCCGGTCAGGTCGAAGACCAGCTTGCCCAGGGCCGTGACCCCGGCCAGGTGGGCCGCCGTGTTCAGGAAGGTCCCGGCGATCAGCGCCTTGACCGACCGGTCCCAGTGGCTGTCCTGGGCGGCCTCGGCGGGCGCCGTCACGAGGCGAAGCGGGCTTCGGCGGCCTCGAGCTTGTCGGCCGCCTTCTCGAACGCCTTCATGGCCTGGGCGGCCTCGGTCGTGGCCGCGTCGTGGCGGCGGGCGACGTCGGCCACCTCCTCCGGACGGTCGTAGAGGTCGGGGTCGGCCAGCTGGGCCTCCAACGTGGCGACCGTGTCCTCGGCCTTCTGCCAGCGCTTCTCGGCTGCCTTCAGGGTGTCCCGCAGCGGCTTGGTCACCCCGGCT
>DATDAH010000132.1:0-3713 GCA_036525535.1 Acidimicrobiales bacterium | reverse complement strand
GATCAGCCTGGAGGCGGTTCGCTCGCAGGTCGAGGAGATCATCGGTCAGGGCGGCTCGTCGCCGTCCGGGCACATCCCCTTCACGCCCCGGGCCAAGAAGGTGCTGGAGCTGTCCCTGCGGGAGGCCCTGCAGCTCGGCCACAACTACATCGGGACCGAGCACATCCTGCTCGGGCTTATCCGCGAGGGCGAGGGCGTCGCCGCCCAGGTCCTCGTGAAGCTCGGCGCCGACCTGTCGCGGGTCCGCCAGCAGGTCATCCAGCTCCTGTCGGGCTACTCCGGCTCCGGCCAGGGTGAGAAGGCGGGCGCCACCGCGGGCCAGGGCTCCGAGCAGGGCGCCCAGTCCGGGTCGCTCGTGCTCGACCAGTTCGGGCGCAACCTGACCCAGTTGGCCGCGGAGAAGAAGCTCGACCCGGTCATCGGCCGCGCCCGTGAGACCGAGCGGGTCATGCAGGTCCTGTCGCGCCGCACCAAGAACAACCCGGTCCTCGTCGGCGAGCCCGGCGTGGGCAAGACCGCGATCGTCGAGGGCCTGGCCCAGTCCATCGCCGAGGGCGACGTGCCCGAGACGATCGTGGGCAAGCAGCTCTACACGCTCGACCTCGGCGCGCTGGTGGCGGGCTCCCGCTACCGCGGCGACTTCGAGGAGCGCCTCAAGAAGGTGCTGAAGGAGATCCGCACCCGCGGCGACATCATCCTCTTCATCGACGAGCTCCACACCCTGGTGGGTGCGGGCGCCGCCGAGGGCGCCATCGACGCCGCCTCGATCCTCAAGCCCATGCTGGCCCGGGGCGAGTTGCAGACGATCGGCGCCACCACGCTGGACGAGTACCGCAAGCACCTCGAGAAGGACGCCGCCCTGGAGCGGCGCTTCCAGCCCATCAAGGTCGAGGAGCCGACGGTCGCCCACACCATCGAGATCCTCAAGGGCCTCCGGGACCGCTACGAGGAGCACCACCGGGTCACGATCACCGACCAGGCCGTGGTGGCTGCGGCCAACCTGGCCGATCGCTACATCTCCGACCGGCACCTGCCCGACAAGGCCATCGACCTCATCGACGAGGCCGGCTCCCGCCTGCGCATGAAGCGCATGAAGACGCCGGACGACTACAAGGAGATCGAGGCCGACATCGCCGACGTGGTCCGCCAGAAGAAGGCGGCCGTCGAGGACCAGCGCTTCGAGGACGCCAGCTCCCTCCGGGACAAGGAGAAGGAGCTGCTCGACGCGAAGGCCGAGAAGGAGACCGAGATCAAGGCGGCCGGTGTCGACCTGTTCGACGAGGTCGACGAGGAGGCCATCGCCGAGGTCCTCAGCATCTGGACCGGCATCCCGGTCTACAAGCTGACCGAGGAGGAGACGGCGAAGCTCCTGCGCATGGAGGACGAGCTCCACAAGCGGGTCATCGGCCAGGAGGACTCGATCAAGGCGGTCTCCCAGTCGATCCGCCGCACGCGGGCCGGCCTCAAGGACCCCAAGCGCCCCAGCGGCTCGTTCATCTTCCTCGGCCCGTCGGGTGTGGGGAAGACCGAGCTGGCGAAGACGCTGGCCGAGTTCCTCTTCGGTGACGAGGAGGCGCTGATCCAGCTCGACATGTCCGAGTACATGGAGAAGCACACGGTCAGCCGCCTGGTGGGCTCGCCCCCGGGCTACGTCGGCTACGAGGAAGGCGGCCAGCTCACCGAGGCCGTCCGGCGCAAGCCGTTCTCGGTGGTCCTCTTCGACGAGATCGAGAAGGCCCACCCCGACGTCTTCAACACGCTGCTGCAGATCCTGGAGGAAGGTCGCCTGACCGACAGCCAGGGCCGCACCGTCGACTTCCGCAACTGCGTGCTGATCATGACCTCCAACCTCGGCACCGCCGATCTGCGCAAGGCCAACGTGGGCTTCGGCAAGGCCGACGCCCAGCTGACCTACGACAAGATGAAGGAGAAGGCCGAGGAGGCGCTCAAGCAGCACTTCCGGCCCGAGTTCCTGAACCGGATCGACGAGACCATCGTCTTCCACGAGCTGACCCAGGAAGAGGTCTTCCAGATCGTGGACCTGATGATGCGGCGGATCGTGACCCAGCTCCAGGGCCAGGGTCTCGGCATCGAGCTGACCGACGCGGCCAAGCACCTGCTGGCCGAGCGGGGCTACGACCCCAGCCTGGGCGCCCGTCCGTTGCGGCGGGCCATTCAGCGCCTGGTCGAGGACCCGTTGTCCGAGAAGCTCCTCTGGAAGGAGTTCCGAGCCGGCCAGATCGTCCTGGTCGACGCCCAGCTCGACCCGGAGACGAACGAGACGGTCATCGTCTTCGACAGCAAGGAGGGCTTCGAGCCTCCGACGCTGGAGACGGTCGGCGCCACCGACGAGGGCACGGACTAGGCCCATCACCACACAGAACGGCGAACTGGCGCCTGATTCTCCGGTCATGACCGGCAGATCAGGTGCCAGAACGCGTCTGGGGGGGCTCGCGCTCCTGGTGCTCGTGCTGACGGGCTGTCGGGTGGACGCCACGACACGGGTCGAGGTGGCCGAGGACGGCTCGGGGATCGTCACCGTCGAGGTCGTTCTGGACCAGGAGGCCGCCGACCGCGTCCCCGACCTGGCCGAGCAGCTCCGGGTCCGGGACCTGCGCCGCACCGGCTGGGAGGTCACCGGTCCGGAGCCGGCCGACGGTGGGGGTGTGGTCATCACCGCCACCAAGGGGTTCTTCGAACCGGAGCAGATGGCCACGGTCCTGGACGAGATCGGCGGGAAGCGGGGACCGGTCCTCGACCCGTCCCTCGAGCGGACCCGGACGTTCGGCACCACCGCGTACGACTTCGCCGGCACCCTCGACCTGTCCCGCGGCATCGCCACCTTCAGCGACCGGCAGCTGACCCGGCTGCTCGACGGCTTCCCGATCGGTCAGGACCAGGCGGCCCTCGAGGAGGAGCTGGGCGCCCCCCTCAGCGACCTGACCTCGTTCACGTTCGAGGTCGTGCTCCCCGACGGTTCCGAGCCCCAGACCTCCACCTGGGAGGCTCACCTCGGCGATGAGCCCACGGCGATGGCGGCGAGCACGGAGGAGCGCAACCTCCTCGCGTTCGGCCTGGCGGCCGGCGCGGTGCTGGCCGTGGTCCTCCTGGTCGTCCTGCTGCTCTGGCGCCTGATCCGCCGCAACAGGGGCCCGGTGTTCCACCGAGCCTGACGCCGGTTCCGCGGCGGGTGACCGGCCACGGTCGGGGCGTACGCGGTACGTTCGGCACCGACGCCTGACTTGACCGCTCCCTGGGGGGACCATGTCCACGCGCAGCCCACGACGCTGGTGGCGCATCGCCGCCGCCCTGCTCGCCCTCGGGCTGGTGGCCGGGGCCTGCGGGGGGACCGATGACTCCGGCGGAAGTGGGGGCGGTGGTGGCGACCGCGACGAAGCCCAGGGTGACCCCGACGAGGGCACCACGCCCGTGCGGGGCGGCACACTGATCTACGCCCGGGAGGCTGAGACCTCCAGCCCGTGGACGCCGGCGCAGATGATCTGTGACACGTCGTGTCACCAGGCCATCCGGGGCATCTACGACACGTTGACCTACGTCGGCGAGGACATGGAGGCCCACCCGTTCCTGCTCGAGTCCTTCGAGCCCAACGCGACCTTCGACCAGTGGACCTTCGTCGCCCGAGACGGCATCACCTTCCACGACGGAACGCCCTTCGACGCCGACGCCATGATGGACCACTTCGAGCGCATGCG
>DATDAH010000131.1:0-13851 GCA_036525535.1 Acidimicrobiales bacterium | reverse complement strand
TCCGCCCCAGCGGCAGCTCGCGGTGGATGATGTCGTCCTGGGGCACGTAGCCGACCGCGGGGGCCTGCTTGGTCGCACCGGTCGGCACGCCGTCGTGCAGCACGGTGCCGTCGACCGGCCGACGGAGCCCGGCCATGATCTCCAGCAGCGTCGTCTTCCCCGCGCCGCTGCCCCCGGCCAGGGCGACCAGCTCACCGGGAGCGATCGACAGCGAGACCTCGTGCAGGACCCGGCGCCCACCCGCGCGGTGGTCGACCTTGATCACGTCGACCATGGTGCCCGTCGGCCCGTATGCGGCGTCGACCGCAGGTGCGGCCGCCGCAAGCTCCTCGATGACCGATTCCATTGCCCCATCTCCTCCCGTTCCCACGGCTGGTACAGGAGAGAGGGTCCGACAGATCAGCCGCGGAGGCTTGGAGAAGGTGAGGAGCGCTCGTGGAGATCCCGACGAGCGACCGGGGGCAGAGCGTCCTGGCCTGAGTCGACCTCAGCTGCCCTTTGGGGCGTATCGAGTCAGGTGGCCGCGAGGCTTCGGCAGTGCAGCGCAGAGGGCTCGCGCCGGCGACCTCGGGCGAAGAGCCTCCGCGGCAGGTCGGCGACGGTCATGTGGGCCGTGGACGAACCGAAGGTCCGGTTACGCCTGGATCACTTGATGGCGCGGTTTCCCTTCATCTCGAAGTCGATGGTGCCGCGGCCGCCACCCTGGGCGGTGCCGTTGATGGCGGAGGTGGTCTCGGCGAACGTCAACGTGGCGTGGGCGACGGCATCCGACATCTGGTCCAGCGCCACGTCACTCAGGTTGTCGATCGTGTCGCAGGCCTGGTGGTAGCACGCGTCGTAGGGGTCCCCCGGCGTTCCGCCGTAGACCGCGGCCTCCTCAACCGTCTTGATGCCCTCGGCGCCGGTGAACAGGCCACCGGCCGGGATGCCGTTGTTGATGAAGGCGAAGTAGTCGGAGCGACCGTCGAACTCGGTCGGTTCCGTGGCCAGGCCCTGCGAGGCGAAGTAGTCCAGGAACACCTGCTCGACTCGGGCGGAGCCGTTGGGCCCGGTGACGCCGAAGGCCGAGCCGTCGCCGTCGTACACGAACCGGACGAAGTTCGGCGAGCCGACCATGTCGAAGTTGAGGTTCACGGCGTGGCGCCGCAGGGCGCGGGCATCGAGCTGGGAGACGTAGTACTCCGAGCCGATCAGGCCATCCTCCTCACCGCCCCAGAAGGCGAAGCGCACCCGGTTCTCCGGGTCGATGCCCAGCGCCGCCATCTGCAGCGCCGTCTCCAGGATGGTCGCCGAGCCGCTGCCGTTGTCGTTGATGCCGGGGCCCTCGGCCACCGAGTCCAGGTGGGCGCCGACGAGCACGATGCGGTCGGCCCGCCCGCCGGGCGTGTCGGCGAGCACGTTGAACGTCGTGGTCGACTTGATGGTGGCGTCGACGGCGACCCGCATCACCAGCCCTGACGTGCCGGCCAGGGTCGCGCCCAGCTCGAAGGTCGTGCTCAGGGCGGGGATGCCGGCCACCGGTGGGTCGAGCGTGCCGAAGAACAGCCCGAAGCGGTCGTCGTTGGGGTCGACGTTGCCCTGGTTGAACACGATCACCGCGCTGGCCCCGGCAGCGGCGGCGTTGTCGACCTTGACGCGGAAGAAGCAGGTGCCCCGCTGGATCAGGGCGATGTTGCCCGGCGTGAAGCCGGCGAAGTCGGCAGCCTCGCAGCCGCTCGTCGAGGCGCGGTCACCGGCGAGGTTGATGTCGACCGCCTGTACGGGAGCGGTGACGTCACCGGAGCCCGAGTAGGTCATCGCCGCGAAGTCCTGGTCCTCGACGTAGACCGTCGAACCGGGCGCCGTCTGCGCCATCGTGCTGTCGTTGAGGATGAACTGCTCGTAGGTGAACTCCTGCCGGCTCACCGCGTACCCGGCAGCCTCGAGCTGGTCCTCGACGTAGGCGCCCGAGGCCTCGTAGCCGGGCGTGCCGGCTGCACGCGTGCCGCCGTTGGCGTCCGCGATCGCCTGGAACGCCTGCTCGTGGGCGAGGACGCCCTCGACGGTGACCGCGTCGCGGAGTGCGCTGGTATCGGTGCCGTTGTCGGCGGACGCCGGTGAGACGACTGCGGCGGCGAGCGCCAAGGTGACGGCGACGGCGGCTGTTGCCCGCCGGAGCTGACCATGGACGACCATGCGCTTCTCCTTCGTTCGACTGTCGGGTGCCCCTCCCCACCCGGCGCGCACCGTACCGGATCTCCCGCCCGCGGGCCATCGGCACGGGTCGGCTCGCTCGGCTGCGACTCGACGCCTCGAACGCTCAGCCGGGCGGGGCGAAGAACTCCAGCGGGATGTTGTCCGGATCGCGGAAGCTCACGCCCGAGCCGTAGCTGGCGTCCTTGATGGCATCGTGGGCGATGCCGAGCTCGTCGAGGCGGGCGGCCCACGTCTCGAGCTCCTGACGGTTGGCCACGCCGAAGGCGACGTGGTCGAGGCCGATCCGGAACTCGCTGAACGTCTCGTCGGGTGCGGGCGTCTCGTGCTGGTGCAGTCCGATGAGCGTGCCGTTGCCGAGCAGGTACACGGTGTGGTGCATGTGGGGATCGGTGTCCTCGTCGAGGACGGGCTCGGCGTCGAGCAGCGCCTCGTACCAGGGCACGCTGACGGCGAGGTCGCGGACCGTGAGGGCCACGTGGGTGAGCTCGGGGAAATCAGGCATCGATCGGTTCCTTCACTGTGGACGTGTGGTTTCGTGGCCAGTCTCCGCCCGATCCGACGAAATGGGAATGGCGGTCAAAGAGGCTCGGACATCGGCCGGAGGCCGATCAGGAACGTCCGGCACCCGTCGGGCTGGGTGAGGGCGAAGCGAACCGCGGCGGCCACGTCCTCCGGGTCGAGCATCTGGTCGAGGGCGGGGTCGCCCTCGACCCGGCCGGTGCCGATGGCGAACTCCGTGTTGACCCCGCCGGGGGCGACGACGCTGACCTTCACCCCCTGCTCGCGGGTCTCGTAGTCGAGCGCCTGAGCGAAACCCATCTGCGCGAACTTCGAGGCGCAGTACAGCGACTCACCGGGCAGGCCCTTCAGGCCGGCCACCGACCCGATGAAGCAGATCTGGCCCGATCGCCGGTCGAGCATCGCCGGTAGGAACCGGTGGGTGCACAAGAAGCTCGACCGCATGTTGGCCCGCATCATCCAGTCGTAGTCGTTCACGGTCATGGACCCGAGGGGCCCGTAGGACCCGACCCCCACGTTGTTGACCAGGATGTCGACGCGGCCGAAGTGGTCGATGGCCGCATCGTGCAGCCGGTCGACGTCGTCCTCTTCGGTGACGTCGGCGGGGACCGCCAGTGCCTGCGCGCCGGCGGCGGTCAGCTCGTCGGTGAGCTCATCGAGGCGTTCGGCCCGCCGGGCGGCGAGCACCACCGACGCCCCGCCGGCGGCCAAGGTGCGAGCCACCGCTCGGCCGATCCCGCTGCTCGAGCCGGTCACGAGCGCCACCTGGCCGTCTATGCCCATCGTCGTCTCCACCCTCGCGTTACGCGCGCCGGACGAGGTCGAAGGAGCCGTTGTGCCAGCGGAACCAGAGTCGAGTCAAGACCGACGGACAGCAGTGGGCGTCACTCCGGCGGAAGGTCCACACCTGCAGTCGGATCGTGCCGTCGACGATGACGGCCCTCCCGACTTGGAACGGCGCCACCCGCGACGGCGGCACGTGACCGGTCACCGGGACGTGACCGAGGAAGCGGCCGTTCGGGCGGTAGGCGAAGACTCGTGAGGTGATGTAGCTCGATCCGCTGGTCTGGTTGCAGCCGACGACGATGAGTCCGTCGGCCACGCCGTCTCCGGTGAAGTCCCCGGTACGGATCTTCTGCGGGGCACCGGTCAGGAAGCCGTGGCCGAAGATGGCGGCCGCGGGCCCCGGGTCCGGGAAGGTGTCGCTGTCCGGGTGCACGCCGTCGACCAGATGAGTGGGTTGCATCCCGCAGACGGACGGGATCGGGGCCGCGAGCAGGTCCGCTCGGGTGATCCGATCCTCCGTCGCGGTTGCCTCGGCGGGGACCGCCAGGGCGGTGCTGAGCACCAACGCCACGACCGCGGCGATGATGGCTCGATGGACGTGACCTGCCATTGCTTTCGTCATTTCGGCCTCGGGCCTCTGGTGACTGACGCCGCCCAGGATGCCCCATGTCGAGCGCCTCGACCTGATGTCGTCTAGGCCGACCACGCCAGCAGGCCCGCGACCACGATGGCGCAGCCGGCGAGGCCGAGGAGGCGACGCCAGGGATTGACCCCCCGGATGACCTCATCGAGGGCCCACCAGCCGAGGGCGGCGAGGGCCACCGCCCGGAGCGCGGTGAAGGCGCCGCTGTCCTCGGGAACGAGCCGGCGGAGGATCACCGTGGCCAGGAAGATCCACAGCGGCAGGTTCGGGAACTGGGCGACGACGATCTCGCCGGTCTGACGGTCCCGGAACAGCCAGCCGATCGCCGACCGCAGTCGCGACGAGCAGTCGGCGCCGGGCATGCGCCCAGTCTTGACCACGGGTCGCCGACGGGTGACGATGCGGCCCTGCACCGCCGCTGAGGCGCTACTGGGGGAGAGTCACCTGTACGAGCAGATCGTGGTGGGAACCGACGGCTCAGACGGTGCCGGCACCGCGGTCGACGCCGCCGTCCAGCTGGCCGGCTTGACGGGCGCGACCCTGCACGTCGTGCAGGCCTACAAGGTGGTCGATGCCGCCACGATGGTGATGGGAGCCGATGCGCCTGTGCTGACGAGCGGTGTGCCCGAGGCCAACGCCGCGGCTCGAGACCATGCCCAGCAGGTCTGCGACGAGGCGGTGGAGAAGGCCGAGCGCTCCGGGGTGCGCGCTCGAGCCCACGCCATGCCCGGCAAGGCCGCGGATGTGCTCATCCAGCTCGCGGAACTCGTCGAAGCCGACCTGATCGTGGTGGGCAACCGGGGAATGGCCGGGGCCCGCCGGTTCGTCCTCGGCAGCGTGCCGAACAAAGTGGCCCACCACTGTCCCACGAGCGTGCTCGTCGTCGACACCGCGCCGGCCCGGGCCTGAGCGCACGAGCGTCAGGTCAGGACACGTCCTCGACGTGAAGCGAGAAGCGGGCCGTGAACGATGCCCCCGGTGACACGAGCGGGTAGCCACCGTCGACGAGGGCGTTGACCGCGGCCGTCATCGGTTCGAGGCAGACGCTGGCGGCCGCAGGCGGCGTGAACACCTGAGCGAAGCGATAACCGTCCTCGAGCTCGACGCTGAGACGGCGTCCGCCTCCCGTCAGGGCGAGGCGCCGGTCGGCGGCGACCTCATAGAGGTCGTCGAAACGGCGCGACCCGATCGGCTCGTCCTCGGCGTCCTCGGAGCGGGCGACCCCAGTCGGAAGCCCCCGGCTGTCCAGCTCCAGGTGCCGCCGGGCCGGGAGGCGGAGGCGGACGTCCTCACGCCGAACCCCTGGGAGATGCAGGTAGGGGTGGTAGCCGAACGAGATGGGTACGGCTTGATCGGTGGTGGGGGTGACGGTCGTCGTCATCCGCAGCGTTGTGGCCGCGAGGGCCACCTCAACGCGGAGCTCGTGGGGGAACGGGAAGGAGGCCAAGAGCCCGGGGTGGGCGCCGACGTCGAACCGAGCGGTGAATGAGCGCTCGTCAGCCTGGACGACCTCCCAGCCGGGCTGGGCGGTCAAGGTGCCGTGGATCGGGAGACCTTGGTCGTCGGTGTGAAGTGCGAGGCCCTCGAGGTCGACGGTCACGCCCTCCACGGCGTAGCGCGGCGCGCCGAGCCGGTTGGCCCAGGGGGCCAGCAAGGGCAGGCCCGTGACGTCGCCCCCGCGGTAGCCGTCGAGACCGCCGGGAAGCGCCAGGAGCTCGTCACCGCGATGGCGGAGCGACGCACCGAGCAGGCCGAGCTCGGGGAGAAAGGTGGCAGCCAGGGGGCCGGAGGACACGGTCAGTCCGGCGGGGCGATCGGTCATGACGAGACCGTACGACGAGCGCTCGCCCCGTCAGTTCACCCGTGCGTCACGCGCCCGCACGGATTTTCATCCCAAGTGGGTGGCTCGGCTCCGAAACGCCCCTCTAGGGTCGTGGGGCAGGCGGAGGAGCAAAGGCAGGAGCCAAGCCATGTCCACGCCCACCAGTCCGGGAAGCCGGGAAGCGCACCCGGCCGATGTGTTCGTGATCTTCGGGATCACGGGAGATCTCGCACGCGTGATGACCTTCCGATCGCTGTACCGGCTCGAGGCCCGCGGGCTCCTGACGTGCCCCATCGTCGGGGTCGCGGTGGATGACGTGACCGAGGACGAGCTGCGAGAGCGGGCCCGGGACGCGATCGTCGCGACCGGGGAGGTCCTCGACCCCGAGGTGTTCGACCGGTTCGCGGCGCGGCTCTCCTACGTGCGGGGCGACTTCGCCGACACGGCCACCTTCGAGCAGGTCGCCGCCGCCACCAAGGGTGCGGAACACCCGGTCTTCTACCTGGAGGTCCCGCCCTTCCTCTTCGGCACGGTCGTGAAGGGGCTCGCGGCAGCCGGGCTCACCGCAGACGCGCGTGTGGTCGTCGAAAAGCCCTTCGGTCACGACCAGAGCTCGGCCAGCGAACTCGCGGCCGAGCTCCACCAGTACCTCGACGAGTCCCAGATCTACCGGATCGACCACTTCCTCGGGAAGATGGGCCTCGAGGAGCTCCTCTACCTCCGCTTCGCCAACACGATGCTGGAGCCGGTCTGGAACCGGAACAGCCTGGCCTGCGTGCAGATCACCATGGCCGAGAGCTTCGGGGTGGAGGACCGCGGTCACTTCTACGACCCGGTCGGGGCCCTGCGGGACGTCGTGGTCAACCACATCATGCAGGTGGTCGCGGCCACGGCCATGGAGGCTCCCGCCGGGGGCGACCCCGCGACGATCAAGGACGCGCAGCTCGCGGTCTTCCGTGCGGTCGAGACCGCCGACCCCGCGCACTACGTACGCGGCCAGTACGAGGGCTACCTCGACACCGATGGCGTCGCCGCCGACTCGACGACGGAGACGTACGCCGCCCTCCGGCTCGACATCGACAACTGGCGCTGGTCGGGCATTCCCTTCTTCATCCGCACCGGAAAGCACCTGGCGGCGACCCAGACCGAGGTCAGGCTCGTCTTCGACCGCCCCCCCAAGCTGGGATTCGACCTGACCGACGCCAACCCCGAGCCCAACCAGCTCGTCGTCAAGCTCGATCCCAGCACGGGCGTCCGCCTCCTCCTCGACGCCCGGCGAGCGGGTTCGATGCGGCCCGAGACGATCCATCTCGACATGGAGTTCTCCGAAGAGGGGGGTGAGGGCGATACGCCGTACGAGGTGCTGCTCCACGCGGCGATGATCGGTCTGAGCACGCGGTTCACGCGCCAGGACGTCGTCGAGGAGACCTGGCGGATCATGCAGCCCCTCCTCGATGCGCCACCCCCGGTGCACAGCTACCCGAAGGGATCCTGGGGGCCATCGGCGGCCGACGACATCGTCGCCGGCCACGGGCGCTGGCACACGCCCTGGTCGGTGCCGTGAGCAGCTCCGCCGCCCCGGCGCCGCGCGAGCAGAGCGCGGCGATGGCGTCTCCGTTCCCGCCGATCGAGCACTACGCGTTCCTGTCCGACTGTCACACGGGCGCGCTGATCGCCCCCGACGGGGGTGTCGGCTGGCTGTGCGTGCCCCGCTTCGACTCGCCCAGCGTCTTCGCCACCCTGCTCGACCGCGAGGCGGGGTACTTCCGCATGGGGCCGTTCGGGATCAACGTCCCGACGGCGCGGTCCTATGAGCCCGGCACCAACGTCCTCACCACGACGTGGCACACGAAGGACAGCTGGGTCGTCGTCCGTGACGCGCTCACCATGGGGCCCCACGAGGGGGAGGACGAGGTCACGCCGCACACCCGACCGCCGGCCGACGACGATGCCGACCACATGCTGGTGCGGACGGCCGAGTGCATCGCGGGTGAGGTGGAGGTCGAGGTCGTGTGTGAGCCGGTGTTCGACTACGGCCGGGTGCCCGCTGAGTGGACGCTGGTGGAGGGGAGCCGTCACATCGCCGACGCCACCGGCGCGGGTCAGACCGTCCGGCTGCAGACCGACCTGGCCCTCGGCGTCGAGGGCGGGCGAGCGCGGGCGCGTCACGTCCTCCGGGCGGGCGACCGCGTGTACTGCGCGCTGTCGTGGGCCGGCGGCCTCGCGGGGCCGAACGACATCGAGGAGGCGAGCGATCGCTTGACCGCCACGACCCGGTTCTGGCGTGCGTGGCTGGGCCGGGCCCGCATCCCCGACCACCCCTATCGGCAGGCCATCGAGCGGTCGGCTCTGGCGATCAAGGGCTTGACCTACATGCCCACGGGGGCGACGGTCGCTGCGCTCACCACGTCCTTGCCGGAGACCCCCGGAGGCGAGCGCAACTGGGACTACCGCTACACATGGATGCGGGACTCGACGTTCACGCTCCAGGCGCTGCACTACCTCGACCTCGACTGGGAGGCCGACGAGTTCATGCAGTTCGTCGCCGACCTCGAGCCCAACGACAACGGCGCGCTCCAGATCATGTACGGCATCGACGGCCGGCGGAACCTGGCCGAGACGACCCTCGACGACCTCACCGGCTACCGGGGGGCCCGGCCCGTGCGCGTCGGCAACGGGGCGTTCGACCAGCGGCAGAACGACGTGTTCGGCGCCGTCCTCGACTCGATCCTGCTCCACACGAGGCGCAGCGCCCGGCTGCCCAGGGGGCTGTGGCCGATCGTCCAGTCGCAGGCCGCCTGCGCGATGGAGGTCTGGCGCGAACCGGATCAGGGCATCTGGGAGGCGCGGGGCCAGCCGCAGCACTACGTGTCGTCGAAGCTC
Source organism: Acidimicrobiales bacterium (assembly GCA_036525535.1). Classification (GTDB taxonomy): domain Bacteria; phylum Actinomycetota; class Acidimicrobiia; order Acidimicrobiales; family DATDAH01; genus DATDAH01. The sequence continues at coordinate 5,002 of DATDAH010000131.1, read as the reverse complement.
ATGTGCTGGGTGGCGCTCGACCGCGCCGCCAAGCTGGGCGAGATCCGCGGCGACGCCGACCTGGCGGCGACCTGGCAGGAGGTCGCCGACGAGATCAAAGACGACGTCCTCGCCCACGGCGTCGACGACCGGGGTGTGCTGCGCCAGCACTACGACACCGACGCCCTCGACGCGTCGACGCTGCTGGCGGCGCTCTTCGGGTTCCTGCCCGGCGATGACGAGCGCCTCCACAAGAGCGTCTTGGCCATCGCCGATGAGCTGTCCGACCACGGGTTCGTCCTCCGCTACCGCACCGATGAGACCGACGACGGCTTGAGCGGCAAGGAGGGGACCTTCCTCATCTGCTCGTTCTGGCTCGTGTCCGCCCTGGCCATCATCGGGGAGGCGCAGCGCGCCCGCGACCTGATGGCGCGCCTCCTGCGGGTCGCCTCGCCCCTCGAGCTCTACGCGGAGGAGTTCGACGCCGACACCGCGCACCACCTCGGCAACTTCCCGCAGGCGTTCTCGCATCTGGCCCTCATCGAGGCCGCGGCCCGGATCATCGTGCAGGAACGTCTGGAGGAGCTCACATGAGCGACGGCGACTACGACGTCATCATCATCGGCACCGGGGCCGGAGGCGGCACCCTCGCCCGGCACCTCGCACCGTCGGGCCGGCGGATCCTCCTGCTCGAGCGGGGCGACTGGCTGCCGCGCGAGCCGCAGAACTGGTCGGCCCAGGACGTGTTCGTCGACAGTCGCTACATCTCCCCCGACACCTGGCACGACGCCAAGGGCAAGGCGTTCCAGCCGCAGGTGCACTACTTCGTGGGCGGCGCCACCAAGCTGTACGGCGCGGCGCTGTACCGCCTCCGCCAAGAGGACTTCGGCGAGTTGCGCCACCACGACGGGATCTCACCGGCCTGGCCGATCTCCTACGACGAGATGGAGCCCTACTACACCCTCGCCGAGCAGCACTACGACGTGCACGGCGTCCGCGGCGAAGATCCGACCGAGCCATCGGCGAGTGAGCCCTACCCGTACCCGGCACTGTCGCACGAGCCCCGGATCCAACAGCTCTCCGACGACCTCGCCGCCGCCGGCTACCACCCGTTCCACGCGCCGTGCGGCGTGATGCTCGACGAATCAAACCGGCCCGACAGCACGTGCGTGCGCTGCGGGTTCTGCGACGGGTTCCCCTGTCCGCTGCACGCCAAGTCCGACGCCGAGGTCCACGGTGTTCGCCCCGCGCTCCAGCACCCGAACGTGACGATGCTGACCAACGCGACCGTGGTGCGGCTGGGCACCGATCCCGCCGGCACCGTCGTCACGGAGGTGGAGGTGGACCAGGCGGGTGAGCGCACCATCCTCCCGGCGCATGTGGTGGTCGTCTCGTGCGGGGCCGCCAACACGGCGAAGCTGCTCCTGGCGTCAGCCAACGACCAGCACCCCAACGGCCTCGCCAACGGCTCCGATCAGGTGGGGCGCAACTACATGTTCCACAACAGCCAGGCGGTGCTCGCCCTGTCGCACGAGCCGAACCCGACGGTCTTCCAGAAGACCCTCGGCGTCAACGACTTCTACTTCGGCACCGACGACTTCGAGTACCCGATGGGCAACATCCAGATGGTGGGCAAGTCCACCGAGGAGATGTACCGAGGCGAGAAGCCGATCGAGACGAAGCTCGCGCCCACCCGGGTGCTCAGCGACATCGCCAGCCACGCCGTCGACTTCTGGCTCTCCACCGAGGATCTGCCCCAGCCCGAGAACCGCGTGACCCTCGAGGGCGACGGCAGCATCAAGCTCAGCTACGAGGTCGGCAACCAGACGGCGAGTACCCGCCTCTACCGGCAGCTCAAGTCGATGCTCGGTCACCTGGGCATGCACCCGGACCACCTGATCCCCCGGCACGCCTACTTGAAGACGGCCATCCCCGTGGCCGGCGTTGCGCATCAGGCGGGGACCTGTCGGTTCGGCGCGGACCCCGCGACGTCGGTCCTGGACGTCCAGTGCAAGGCGCATGAGCTGGACAACCTCTACGTCGTCGACACGAGCTTCTTCCCCAGCATCGGCGCGGTGAACCCGGCCCTGACCGCCATGGCCAACGCGCTCCGCGTCGGCGATCACCTCCTCGAGCGGCTGGCGGGCTGAACCGCTTCCAGTAGCCGCAGGGCCCAAGGGCCCTTCCGCGGCAGGGCCGGGACGGCCATGCTGGGCCGTGGACGAGTCGTTTCACGTGTCTCGCCCGAGTCGACGTCAACCCAAACGGTGGTCTCATGAACGAGCAGCAGCTGGAGAAGATCAAATCCGACCGAGGCTTCATCGCGGCGCTGGACCAGAGCGGGGGCAGCACGCCGAAGGCGCTCGAGCGGTACGGCATCCCGTCAGACGGCTACTCCGGTGAGGCCGAGATGTTCGACCTCGTCCACGAGATGCGCCGCCGGATCATCACCAGCCCGAGCTTCGACGGCGACCGCGTCCTCGGCAGCATCCTGTTCGAGAAGACCATGGACCGCCACATCGAAGGCCGTGGTTCGGCCGACTACCTGTGGTCCGTGAAGCACGTCGTCCCCTTCCTGAAGGTCGACAAGGGCTTGGTCGACGAGGCCGACGGCGTGCAGCTGATGAAGCCGATCGACGACCTCGACGGCCTGCTGGCCCGCGCGACCGACAAGGGGGTGTTCGGCACCAAGATGCGCTCGGTGATCAAGCTGGCCGACGACACCGGGGTGAAGGCGGTGGTCGGGCAGCAGTTCGAGCTCGCCCGCCGGATCCTGGCCGCCGACCTGGTGCCGATCGTCGAACCCGAGATCGACATCCACAGCCCGCAGAAGGCCGAGGCGGAGGACCTGCTCAAGACCGCCATCCAGGCCCAGCTCGACCAGCTCACCGCCGAGCAGCGGGTCATGCTGAAGCTGACCCTGCCGGAGCGCGACGACTTCTACGCCGACCTGGTCGACCACCCGAACATCCTGCGGGTGGCGGCCCTCTCCGGCGGCTACAGCCGCGAGGAGGCCGACGCCCGTCTCTCCCGCAACCACGGCATGATCGCCAGCTTCTCCCGCGCCCTGACCGAGAGCCTGACCGCGCAGCAGAGTGATGCCGAGTTCGACGCCGCGCTGGACGCGTCGATCGCGAGCATCTTCGCCGCGTCGATCACCTGAACGCGGACGCGGTCGCCGGGATGTCGGATGCGATTCAGCCGCCATGGGGCCTCGCAGCGCGGGCTCGGCGGCCTAACTACCATCGCCGCGGCTGGTGAACGAGCCCTCCGCCCCGGCGCCCACGCTGGACGACGCTGCCGTCATCGACCTCGACGGCTTGGCTGGCGTCATCAACGCGCTCGTCGACGACGGATTCGAGGTCATCGGGCCAACGGTCCGGGACAACGCCGTCGTGCTGGACCGCATCGAAGGCGTCGCCGACCTCCCGGCGGGATGGGGCGACGAGCAGGACGGGGCCCACTACCGGCTCCGGAGGCGGGCGGACGAAGCGGTCTTCGGTTTCACCACACCGGCCACGTCGTGGAAGCCCTTCCTCCACCCCTCTCGAGAGGTTCTCTTCCGCGCCCGACGCGATGGTGGAGGCTTCGAGGTCGACGACACCCCAGAGCCGGCACCTCGGTATGCGTTCCTCGGAGTGCGCTCCTGCGACCTCGCCGGCATCGGTGTCCAGGACCGTGTCCTGCGCTCGGGGAACGTCCCCGATCCGGGGTACGCGGCGAGGCGCGACGGCGTGTTCATCGTCGTCGCCCAGTGTGGCGAAGCAGGCGGTACCTGCTTCTGCGCCTCCATGGCGACCGGACCGACGTCGGAGGCGGGGTTCGACCTGGCCATCACCGAGTTGGTCGACGGTGGCGGCCATCGTTTCGTCGTTCAGACCGGCAGCGAGCGGGGCGCCGGGATCTTGGGTCGCGTCCCCATCCGACCGGCCGACGAGACCGATCGAGGAGCGACGCGGCGCGCGTGGGAGCGCGCCGAGCGCGAGCAGACCCGACGACTCCCGGCCGCCGAAGTCGCCGACCTGCTGGGCCGCAACCTGGAACACCCTCGTTGGGACGACGTCGCCTCCCGGTGTCTGGCATGCACGAACTGCACGATGGTCTGCCCGACCTGCTTCTGTGGAACGGTCGAGGACACCACCGACATCACCGGCACCGTGGCGGAGCGGTCGCGAACGTGGGACTCGTGCTTCACCTTGGACTTCTCCCACCTCGTCGGGGGACCGGTACGGGCATCGGTGCGGGCGCGCTACCGCCAGTGGCTCACCCACAAGCTCTCGACCTGGTTCGACCAGTTCGGCGAGTCGGGGTGTGTCGGCTGCGGGCGCTGCATCGCGTGGTGCCCGGTCGCCATCGACCTCACCGAGGAGGTGGCCGCCATCCAACGCAGTGACGGGGCCGTTCGGTCATGAAGTCGATCGCCGACCTGCTCGCCGACCACGAGTTCTTCGCCGGTCTCGAACCGGCCGACGTCGAGTTCCTGTCGGGATGCGGCCAGAACGTGCGGTTCCCCGCCGGGGCGACGGTGTTCTCCGAAGCCGATCCCGCCGAGCACTTCTACGTGCTCCGCGAGGGGAAGGTGGCGTTGGAGGTGCACGTGCCCGATGCCGGTGCCATCGTCATCGCCACCCTCGGCGCGGGCGAGGTGCTCGGGGCCTCCTGGCTCTTTCCGCCGTTCCGGTGGCAGTTCGACGCCCTGGCGGTCACCGACACCGCGGCCGTCGCGCTCGACGCGGCCTGCCTGCGCCAGAAGTGCGATGCCGACCCTCGCCTCGGTTACGCCCTCGTGCAGCGGTTCGCCGCCCTGCTGGTCGAGCGGCTCCAAGCCACCCGCGTGCGCCTGGTCGACCTCTACGGCGGAGGGGAGCCTTGACCAGCGGGACGCCATCGATGCCGATGACACCGCTCCCGTACCGGGTGACCGACAAGCGATGGGAGACCGCGGACACGGCCACGCTGACCATGGCCCCGGTGGACCGGGCGGTGGAAGCGCCCAAGCCCGGGCAGTTCCTCATGCTGTGGG
>DATDAH010000130.1:0-10621 GCA_036525535.1 Acidimicrobiales bacterium | reverse complement strand
GCCGGGTTGCGACGGATCCTCGGCATCCGGCACGAGCGAGGACATCCGGAACACCCAGGGGGGCGGGGCGAGGTCGCCGTGCGAGTCGTCCGAGACCGGCTCGAGGGGGCCGCCGTCCCAGCGATGGACCTCAGCGAACCGCAGGGGGTTCCCCCCGGCGACGTCGTCACGGTCACTGGTGAGCCAGAGGCGACCGCCGGCCCAGACCGGCTGCGAGGCCCACTCGTCCGCACCGCCGGCCAGCCGCTGGGCCTCCGTGAGCTCAGTCCCATCCAGCACGCCGGTCCACACCTCTGCGGCGTCCCAGGGCATGTCCGGGTGGTTCCACTGGGTCCAGGCCAACCGCACCACGTGCCAGTCCGTCAGCCGGGGCGAGGCGACGAAGTCGGGACCGGTGACCAGCACGGTCTCGTCGCCCGTCGTCGTGTCGATGCGGACGATCTCGTTCCTGGCCTCGCCCTCGCCGCGGTGGTCCTCCCGGACGGCCACCAGCCAGGTGCCGTCGGGGGCCACGTCCATGTCGGCGTAGCGGCAGCCCTCGGGAGTCAGCGGCCGCGGCTCGCCCCCCGGGTCGAGGCGGTGGAGGCGCTGGTCCGACCAGTTGCTGAAGAACAGGACGCCCTCGTGGACCCGCCAGCCGCCGCCGCCGTACTCGTGGACCCGGGTACGGGCGGCAAAGCCGTCGGGCAGGACGTCGGTCGTCGCGCCGTCCGGCGTGCGCCGGACCAGTTGGATCCGACCGCCCTCCTCCGGTCGACCCTCGTCCCACCAGAGGTCCTCCCCGTCGGCCTGGACCTCGTGCAGGCCGACGGCCCCCGCGACCAGCAGGTCGGTCGTGATCGGCGACGACCACGCCCCATACGGTGTCGTTCGATCCAGAGGTGTCACGCCAGGAACTCGGCGATGCGGCGGATGCCTTCCTGCATGTCCTCGGGATCGAGCGCGAAGGAGAATCGGCCGTAGCCGGGCGACCCGAAGGCCTCGCCGGGCACGAAGGCGACTTTGGCCTCGGCCAGGATCAGGTCGGCCAGGGCCAAGGTCGTCGTCGGGGTCTGGCCGGCCAACTCACGCCCGAGCACACCCGCGAACGACGGGTAGGCGTAGAACGCCCCCTGCGGGAGCATGCAGCTGACGCCGTCGATCTCGTTGAGCAGCCGGTGGATGAGCTTTCCCCGACGGTCGTACTCGGTCCGCATCATGGCCACGTCGTCCAGGCCGCCGTCGAGGGCGGCGATGGTGGCCCGCTGGGAGACGTTGGCCACGTTGCCGCAGAGGTGGGACTGGAGCGTGGAGGCGGCCTCGACCAGGTCGGGCGGGCCGATGATCCAACCCACCCGCCAGCCGGTCATGGCGTAGGTCTTGGCCACGCCGTTGAGGACGATGGTCTGGTCAGCGGCCTCGGGCACGACGACGGGCAACGAGGTGAAGTCGTTGTCGTCGTAGGTGAGGTGCTCGTAGATCTCGTCGGTGATGATCCAGAGGCTGTGCTCGACGGCCCAGCGGCCGATGGCCTCGACCTCGGCCCGCGGGTAGACGGCACCGGACGGGTTGGACGGGGACACGAACAGCAGGGCCTTGGTCCGCTCGGTGCGGGCCGCCTCGAGCTGGTCCACGGTGACCCGGAACCCCGCCGCCTCGTCGGTCGGGAGCACGACGGACGTGCCGCCGGCCAGGGCGATGGGCTCGGGATAGGTCGTCCAGTACGGCGCGGGAAGGAGGACCTCGTCCCCCGGGTTGATGATCGACTCAATGGCTTCGAAGTACGCCTGCTTGCCGCCGTTGGTGACCACGACCTGGGTGGGGCCGACCGCATAACCCGAGTCCCGCAGCGTCTTGTCGGCGATGGCCTGGCGCAGGGCGGGCAGGCCCGGCGTCGCGGAGTAGTGGTGGGCCGCGGGGTCCTGGGCGGCGACCCTGGCGGCTTCGACGATGTGGGCGGGGGTGGGGAAGTCCGGCTCGCCCGCGCCGAACCCGATGACGTCCTCACCGCTGGCCTTCATGGACTTGGCCTTGGCGTCGACGGCCAACGTGGCCGACGGCGCGATGGCGGTGACCCGGGTCGACAGGCGATCTGACGGCAATGGATTGGTCCTTTCGAGATGCCGCCGCGATAGTGGCAGGTCGTGAGCGGAACTCCACCGGCAATCTCGATCCCCGACGACTTCAAGCCGGCCGACGGCCGCTTCGGCAGCGGGCCGTCCAAGGTCCGGCCTGAGGCGGTGGCGGCGTTGGCGGCGACGGGGACCGAGTACCTGGGGACCAGCCACCGCCAGGCCACCGTCCAGTTCGTGGTCGGGAGCCTGCGCAACCTGTTGGCCGAGATCCTGGCCCTACCCGATGGCTACGAGGTGCTGGTCGGCAACGGGGGGACCACGGCCTTCTGGGACGCAGCCATCTTCGGCCTGATCGAGCAACGCAGCCAGCACCTGTCGTTCGGTGAGTTCTCGTCCAAGTTCGCCGCGGGCGTCGCCGCCGCCCCCCACTTGGGCGAGCCGTCGGTCATCGCCTCGGACCCCGGTACCCATCCCCGGCCTGTCGCCGAAGACGGCATCGACGCGTACTGCCTGACCCAGAACGAGACGTCGACCGGTGTGGCCATGCCGCTGTCACGGCCCGCCGACGAGGGCCTGGTCCTGGTCGACGCCACGTCGGCGGCGTGCGCGATCCGGGTCGACCTGTCGCTCACCGACGTCTACTACTTCGCGCCACAGAAGGCGCTGGCCGCGGACGGTGGTCTCTGGATCGCCGTGTGCTCACCCGATGCCATCGAGCGCATCGAGGCGCTGGCGGCGTCCAACCGCTGGATCCCGTCTTCGCTCGACCTGAAGATCGCCCTGGACAACTCCCGCAAGGACCAGACCTACAACACGCCGGCGCTGGCCACGATCTTCCTGGCCGAGGCCCAGGCCCGCTGGGTCGCCGACAACGGCGGCCTGGAGTTCGCGGCCGGCCGCAGCGAGACGTCGGCCGGGATCCTCTACGGCTGGGCCGAGGCCCGCGCCTTCGCCACGCCCTTCGTGGCCGACCCCGCCATGCGCTCCCCCGTCGTCGGCACCATCGACTTCGACGGCGTCGACGCCAACACCATCGCCGCCGTCCTCCGGGCCAACGGCATCGTCGACACCGACAGCTACCGCAAGCTCGGCCGCAACCAGCTCCGCATCGCCCTGTTCCCGGCGATCGACCCGTCCGACGTCGACGCCCTCACCCGCTGCATCGACTACGTCGTCGAGCGCCTCTGACGCACTCGTCGCGGCGCGGAGTGACACGACGGCGCCGGGCTGGTGAAGTCGAGCGCCCATGAGGGACCGCTCGAGCCCGGGCTCGCCGAGCGGGAGCTCGATCACCCCCGACGCTCGCCGCCACTCTCCGCTGGCGATCCGACGCTCGATGCTGCGCGGGCTGAACCCGGCGGCGAGAACCTGGTCCGGGGTCACCAGCTGGTGCTGCCCGGCGCCGATCCGGGTGACCTCGAGATCGGCGCGTCGGCCCATCGCACCATGCCGGCCTGCCCTGTGACCGTCTCCCGCCCCCGTCTCGTACCTTGTGCACCGACCCGCCACTTCTGGCGGCTGGGCGCACACGGCAGGGAGGAGTCGGCGGGATGACATCGCTGGGCGAGATCCGAGAGCAGTTGACCGGGCCGGGAGGGGCGTTCGAGGTCACGACCGACGTCGTCAACGGCGTCGAGATGAAGGTCTACAAGGACCGCATGGGCTCGCTGCGGGAGGTGGCCCAGGCGGCCGCCCACCGGGGCGACCAGGAGTTCATCGTCCAGGGCGACCAACGCGTCACCTACGGCGACTTCGTCCGCCAGGCCAACGGCGTGGCCGCCGCCCTCGCCCGGGACGCCGGCGTCGGCCACGGCGACCGGGTGGCCGTGCTGTCGGCCAACAACGCCGAGTGGTGCCTCGCCTTCTGGGCCACCGTCGACCTGGGGGCGATCCTGGTCGGGCTCAACGGCTGGTGGAAGACCGACGAGATCCTCTACGGCCTCGACGACAGCGGGGCGAAGGTCCTCGTCGCCGACGCCAAGCGCTTCGAGCGCATCGCCGACCAGCTCGACCAGGCCCCCGGCCTCGAGCGCATCTACCTGATCGACGCTGACCCGGCCGACTTCGATGACCCCCGCATCCGCCCTTTCGCCGAGCTGCAGGCCGAGCCCACCGACGAGTTCCCGGACACGCCGATCCACGAGGACGACCCCGCCGTCATCTTCTACACCTCGGGCACCACCGGACGGCCCAAGGGCGCCATCTCCACCCACCGGAACATGGTGGCCAACCTCCAGAACACCATCTACAACTCCGTCGCCACCGTCATGGCCAACCCCGAGACCTCTGGCCTGGGCGGCGGCCAGACGGTGGGCCTCCTCACCTCGCCCCTCTTCCACGTGTCCGGCTGCCACAGCAGTCTGGTCGTGGGGATGATCGCCGGCGTGAAGCTGGTCATCCCCGAGGGCCGCTTCGATCCGGACAGCGCGCTCCAGCTGATTCAGGACCACGGCGTCACCATCTGGGCCACCGTTCCCACGATGGTGTGGCGGGTCTGCGAGCACCCCGCCCGCCACGACTACGACACCAGCACCGTGACCGCCGTGGCCTTCGGCGGCTCGCCGTCGGCCGACGAGCTCCAGCGCAAGGTCCGGGACACGTTCCCCAACGTCACCAGCACGTCCAACGCCTACGGGTTGACCGAGTCCAGCTCGGTGGCCACCGTCATCTCCGGCCAGGACGCCGTCGAACGCCCCGATTCGGTCGGTCCCCCCGTGCCGGTGGTCGACCTGGCCATCGTCGATGCCGACGGCAGCGAGGTCCCGGAGGGCCACACCGGCGAGGTCCTCATCAAGGGGCCGATCATCATGCCCGGCTACTGGAACAAGCCCGAGGCCACGGCCGAGACCGTGATCGACGGATGGCTGCACACCGGCGACATCGGCTACCTCGACGAGGACGGGTTCCTGTTCATCACGGACCGGGCGAAGGACATGATCATCCGCGGGGGCGAGAACATCTACTGCGTCGAGATCGAGCAGCGTCTGGTCGAGCACCCGGACGTGGCCGACGCCGCCGTCATCGGCGTGCCCCACGACGAGCTGGGCGAAGAGGTCAAGGCCGTCGTCCAGGTGCAGGCCGGCGCCACCATGACCGAGCAGGACGTGCAGGCCTGGGTGGCCGAGACCCTGGCCAACTTCAAGGTCCCCGCCTACGTCGAGGTCACCGCCGACAAGCTCCCCCGCAACGCCAGCGGCAAGCTCCTCAAGAACGTCCTGCGCGGCGAGGGCGAGGTCTCCTTCTCCGAGACGATGTAGGCCCTGTGCCGTGGGACGGGATGCGCTCGACGGCCATCGGCGCGAGGGTGGGCGCCTAGGGGTTCATCGGCGAGGGTCACTTCGACCCCGGCGACACCTCGGGGGAGGAATACGGACATGCATCTGTTCTCGCGCCTCGGCGTCGTAAACGGGGGTCCGGTCGAAACGCTGGAGTGGGCGGTGAACATCACCACCTCGGTCAACCAGGCCATGGATGTCGAGGTCAGCCTGTGGCAAGGCCAGTTCGGTTACCCACTGGGCACGCTCGCCTGGACGGCCCTGGTCGAGTCCCGGGTCCAGCTGGCCGAAGAGACCGCCAAGCTGGCCGCGGACAAGGGCTACCTCGACCTCGTCACCCAGGGCCAGGCGTTCGCAGGCACCATTCCCTTCGAGGACGCGCTGCGCACCATGGTGCACACGACCACCGAGCCCGGCGACCCGCCGCCGCCCGGAGCGTGGGCCGAGGTGATCACCGCAGCACCCGCAGCCGGCCAGATCGGCGCGGCACTGGCGTGGGGCGTGGACATCGCCGACCGTTACACCGCCGTCACCGGGACCGGGAGCGCCTTCCTGACCGACGACTACGGCCCGTTCGGCCAGATGACCTGGATCGCCGTGCACGAGGACGCGGCCGCGGCTGACCGTGCTGGTGAAGCCGTAGCAGGCGACGCCGACTACCTCGCCGCCCTCGACGCCGGTGGTGGCCTGTTCCAGCCCGGTTCTGCCTCCCGGAGCGCGAGCATCCGCATCGCCTGAGCGGCTCCGACGTTCGGCGGCGGGGGTTCTCCTTCCGAGGAGGGCCACCGCCGCCGATAGGCAACCGTGGCGATCACCGTTGCCCCGACGCGGGCTGAGGCCGACATCCGGCCGCTGGTCCTCGCTGCCATCGCCGCCGGGGTGGCATGGCTGGCGGTGATCGTGTTCTGGTCGGACGCACCGTTCGCCCTCACGTTCGATGACGCCTGGTACTACGGCGAGATCGGCCGGAACCTGGCCCACGGACACGGGTCGACCTTCGACACCATCAACGCCACCAACGGGTACCACCCGGCTTGGCAGGCGGTCTGCGTGCTCCCCCGCCTGGTCGGCCTCGAGGGCACCGGGGCCATGCGGGCCCAGCTGGCCATCGCCCTCGCCTGCTGGATCGGCGCCGTGGTCCTGGTCGTCCGTCAAGTCCGACGCCCCTCGCCCGTCCTGGCCGCCGCGGTCGTGCTCTTCGCCGCCAACCCGTTCGTGCTCCGCTGCGTCGGTAGCGGGCTCGAGTCGGGCCTGGTCGTGCTGGTCGGTGCGCTGCTGCTGACCGGGGCCGGCGACCTCGACCTGGATGACCCGGACCCGACGGGCCGCCGACGCTTCGGAGCGCTCCTCGCTCTGGCCTTCCTGGCCCGGACCGACGGCGCCCTGTTGACCCTGATCTGCGCCGCCTGGGTCCTGCCCGACGTCCGCCGCTTGGGCGTCGCCGGGCTGCGCCGCCTCGTGCAGCTGGTAGTCGCCCCTGCCATCACCGCCGTCGTCTACATGGCCGTCAACCTGGTCGCCTTCGGGCGCGTGATGCAGATCAGCGGTGACATCAAGCGGGAGGACCCGACCGCGGCCCTCGCCGTCGCCGTGCTGATCGTGGCCGCACTGGCCGGCGTCGTCGGTCGGCGGCTGCGACGTCTCGGCCGCAGCGAGCGCTTCGGCCGCCTCACCGGCTTCCTGGCTGCGACCGGCTGGTACGTGCCGTTCTGCATCGGGCTGGTCGGCTACTACGTGCTGCTCTCGGCCCAGCAGTGGCTCTGGTACTTCGCCCCGCTCATGCTCTACGCCCTGGCCCTGCTCGTGCACGGCGGGGCCGACCTGCTCGACGGAGCGGCCGCAGAGGGCCACTCGTCGCTGCGGGCCGTGCAGACCATCCTCCTGCTCCCCCTGCTGGGCGGGTTCCTGTTCCTGACCCCGCAGTTCCTCGACCCTCACCTCCGGTCCATCCAGGAAGCCAATCGGGACGCCGGGCGCTGGATCAGCGCCAACCTGCCCGAGGACGCGGTCGTCGCCTCGTGGGACGCCGGCGCGCTGGGCGCCTTCGCCGATCAGCCCGTGGTCAACCTCGACGGCGTGGTCAACAGCGACGAGTTCGCCGACGCCATGGCCGCGGGGCGCGGCGGCGCCTTCCTCCGAGCCGAGGGCGTCACCCACATCGCCAACCACGGCGACGTCGTCGGCGGCGACGACCCCCTGGCCCGCCAGCTGGTCGACGAGATCTTCGGCCCGGGCACCGGCGCGGCCATGGAGGTCGTCCACACCCAGCCGTTCCTCTACTCCGGCTCGACCACCCGTGGCGGCTCCGGCCTGCGTGAGCTCGCCGTCTTCGTCTACCAGCTCTCCGAGGACCGCTCCGCGGGCTGATTCCGCTCGTCAGCCGCCGCTGGCCTCCTGGACGGACTGCTTGCCGGCGGAGATCCAGGGCATCATCTCGCGGAGCTCGCGACCGACCGTCTCGATCTGGTGCTCGGCGCCCTCCTCGAGCAGGCGGCTGTAGTTCTCCCGACCGCTGCGGGTCTCGGCGATCCATTCCTCGGCGAACTTGCCCGACTGGATCTCGCCCAGGATGTTCTTCATCTCCGCCTTGGTCGCATCGGTGATGATCCGGGGGCCCCGGGTGATGTCGCCGTACTTGGCCGTGTCCGAGATCGAGTACCGCATGCCGGCGATGCCCTGCTCGTACATGAGGTCGACGATCAGCTTCACCTCGTGGAGGCACTCGAAGTACGCCGACTCGGGCTGGTAACCCGCCTCGACCAGGGTCTCGAAGCCGGCCTGGACCAGGGAGGTCAGCCCGCCGCACAGGACGACCTGCTCGCCGAAGAGGTCGGTCTCGGTCTCCTCGGTGAAGGTCGTCTCGAGCACGCCGGCCCGGGTGCCGCCGATGGCGTCGGCGTAGGCGAGGGCCAGCGCCCGGGCGCCGCCGGTGGCGTCCTGTTCGACGGCGATGAGGCACGGCACGCCGCCACCCTCGACATAGGTCCGGCGCACGAGGTGGCCGGGGCCCTTGGGGGCGACCATGGCCACGTCGACGTTGCCCGGCGGCACGATCTCGCCGAAGCGGATGTTGAAGCCGTGGGCGAAGAAGACGGCGTCACCGTCCTCCAGGTGGGGGGCGACGTGATCCTCGTAGGCCGCCCGCTGCTCCGTGTCGGGCAACAGGAACATGATGACGTCGGCCTCGGCCGCGGCGTCGGCCATGGACAGCACCTTCAGCCCGGCCTCCTCGGCCTTGGCCTTCGAGGACGAGCCGTCCCGCAGGCCGACCCGCACGTCGATGCCCGAGTCCTGCAGGTTCAGGGCGTGGGCGTGGCCCTGCGAGCCGTAGCCGAGGATGGCCACCTTGCGGTCGGCGATGGCCGAACGGTCGGCGTCCTTCTCGTAGTAGACGGTTGCCACTGGCTACTCCTTGTTGTCGGCAGTGATTTTGGTCAGGAACGCTGCGCAGGCGCCAGCCGGAGCAGCGCCGCGCGCCCGACCCGATCGGCGGAGCCGGCGAGCCGGAGGCGAGCGAGTGTGACAGCGAACTAGCGGGCGGCTTTGGTCAGGACGGGCAGGGCGACGCGGCCCGTGCGCTGGACGGTGACGATGCCGTAGGGACGGCAGAGGTCCTCGAAGTCGTCGATGCGGCCGGGCTCGTCGTCCAGGCTGACGGTCATGGTGTCCACGCCCACGTCGAGCACGTCGGCGCCGTAGAGCTGGGCCAGCTCCATGACCTGGCCCCGGGCCTCCGCCGGCGCCTTGAGCGTGACCAGCATGAGCTCCCGCTCGACGGCCTCGCCCGGTCCCAGCTCGCTGATCTTGATGACGTTGATCAGCTTGTGGAGCTGCTTGGTGATCTGCTCCAACGGAGCCGACTCGACGTCGACCACGATGGTGATCCGGCTGAAGCGGTCGTCGTCGGTGGGGGCGACCGCCAACGAGTAGATGTTGAAACCCCGGCGGGCGAACATGCCCGCGATGCGGGTGAGCACACCCGCCCGGTTCTCGACGAGGACCGAGAGCGTGTGGGTGCGGGCGTCGCCCGTGTGGGTCAGCGCCGGCATCAGTGGCCGCCTTCGCCCTGGGACGGATCGACGATGATCGTGTCGTTCGTCGTCCCCGCCGCGACCATCGGGTACACCTTCTCGCGGGCGTCGGTCCGGAAGTCGATGACCACCGGGCGGTCGTCGATGCCGTTGGCCTTCTCGATGATCGGCGCCACCTCCTCGGGTGATTCCGCCCGCAGGCCGACACACCCCATGGCCTCGGCCCACTTCACGTAGTCGGGCAGGTCCGGCGAGAGGTAGACCTCGCTGTAGCGCTCGTCGTAGAACATCTCCTGCCACTGGCGGACCATGCCCAGGTAGGCGTTGTTCAGGATCGCCACCTTGACCGGGATGCGCTCGGCGGCGGCCGTCACCAGCTCCTGGGCCGTCATCTGGAAGCACCCGTCGCCGTCGACGGCCCAGACCATCTTCTCCGGGCGCCCGACCTTGGCCCCGATGGCGGCCGGCACCGAGAAGCCCATGGTCCCCAGGCCCCCGGAGTTGACCCAGGTGTAGGGGTGGTCGAACTTCCAGTACTGGCTGGTCCACATCTGGTGCTGGCCCACGCCGGACACGACGATGGTGTCGTCGGGGGTCATGTCCCGCAGCTCCTCGAGCACGTACTGGGGCTTGAGGCCCTCGCCGTCCTCGGCCGGCTGGTAGGTCAGGGGGTACTTCTCCTGCCAGCCGCTCAGGGTGGACTTCCACTCGCTGCGGTCGGGCTGGGACTCGAGGCCGCCCCGGCCCTTCAGGACCTCGACGAGCGCTTCGATGACCAGACGGCAATCCCCGACGATCGGGACGTCGGGGCGCCGGACCTTGCCCAGTTCCGCGGGATCGATGTCGACGTGGATGATCTTGGCGTCCGGCGCGAAGCCGTCGAGCTTGCCCGTGACCCGGTCGTCGAAGCGGCTGCCCAGGGCGATGAGCAGGTCCGACCTCTGCATGGCCGTGACCGCCGTGTAGTTGCCGTGCATGCCGGGCATGCCCAGGCAGAGCGGGTGGCTGTCGGGGAAGGCCCCCCGAGCCATCAGCGTGGTGACGACGGGGATCTCGCAGAGCTCGGCCAGCTCCTTCAAGGCCTCCGCGGCCCGGGCCTTCAAGATGCCGCCGCCGGCGTAGATGACCGGGCGGTGCGACGCGCTGATCAGCTCGGCCGCCTGGCGGATCATCTTGGGATGGCCCTTGGTGGTCGGGTTGTACCCCGGCAGGTCCAGCTCGTCGGGCCAGTACCACTCCATGGCCGAGTTGGGGTGCTGAG